>WGSQ01000260.1 GCA_014871605.1 Collinsella sp.
CTGGGATGCTGCGACCAATAAATATTGGCACCTGTATATCAATGGAGAGCCCTCCTTACTCTGCGCCAATCAGATTACGCTCAAGAGCGGCGATAAGGTTACGCTTGCCTATACCACCGACGATTCGGCCATGCCCGATCCCGACAAGATTGTCGTGGACCCGAGCGCGACGACTCCTGATTGGGATGCCGAGTGGGCCGGCTACGGCAACAGCGGCAACGGCTCGACCGTAACGGATGCCAAGACGCCTGCGCAGGCCGCCGGTCTTAAGTGGGCCTTCGATTGGAAGGCCGAGTCTGGTCAGCAGTATGCCAACTGCAGCGAACCTGTCATCGCTAACGGTTTTGTGTACATCGCGACCGAGAACGAGCTCATTAAGATCGATTCGTCCACGGGCAAAAAGGTTGCCTCTGCGCCGCTTGCCTCCAAGGTGAGCTATACCTCTCGTCCGATTTATACCAATGGCCTTATCATCGTTCCGCTCAACGGCGGTGCGGTCCAGGCGATTACTGCAGACAAGCTGATCTGCAAGTGGCTGACGCCCGGTTTGACGGACTTGACGCAGAGCTCCTGCACCGTCGTTTCGGACGGCGAGTACGTTTATGTTGGTACGGTCGATATTTCGTATGACGAGAATTACAACGCGACCTACGGCAACGGCTCCTTTGCACGCATTAAGATTGCCACGGGCGAAGTTTCTTGGCAGAACATCGACCCTACCGAGGGCTATTACTGGACTGGTGCGGCTTTGACGGATAAGTATGCCATCGTTCCTACGAGCGCGGGCACGCTTAAGTGCATTGATAAGACGACGGGCGATGTCGTTTCGACCATGAAGCTCGGCGCTCTCGCGAACGCCGACTGTGTCGCCGATCCGTCCAATGGTTCGACCTTCTATCAGATGACGCACGACGGAAAGCTCCATGTGATTTCGCTATCGGCGAAGGGTGGGCCGAGTGCACAGAAGACGGTTGATCAGGGCCTTACGAATAATCTGAGCGCCCCTGCGGTGTTTGGTGACAATCTGATTGTCGGCGGACAGGCGGCTACGGGCTCTGCTCTGGTTCTCTATAACCTGAAGACGGGTAAGACCACGATGGTCGCTGCTGCCGACGGCAAGGCGCTGCCGGCTGGCCTCAACGGTATTGCTGCTACTCCGCTGGTGAGTGTTCAGGGCGGCAAGACCTATGTGTACTTCACCGTTAACAGCGCGGATAGCAAGGATTACGTCAACTACTCTGCTGGTGGTGGCGTGTATCGCTATACGCTCGGCGATGCAGAGGCGACGCAGATTTATGATGCGGCTGGCCATTACCAGTACTGTGACTCTCCGGTCATTGCCGATGCATCTGGCAACCTGTACTACATCAATGATTCGGGTACGCTGTTTAAGCTCGGGGCCGTTGAGTCTTGGACGGTTGCCTTTAATTCCAACGGCGGGTCTGCTTGCGACACTAAGTTTGTTGCTACGGCCGACGGCAAGCTGGTCAAGCCGGCCGATCCGACGCGCGATGGCTACACTTTCGGCGGTTGGTTCACCGATGAGGCTTGCACGCAGGCGTATGACTTCAGTACGCCGGTGACGGCCGATCTGACGCTGTATGCCAAGTGGACCAAGAATGCTGTTAACCCTGGCGGCAATGGCGGTTCTGGCTCCAATGGCGGCAATGGTGGCGCTGGTAACGGTTCCGGTGCTGGCGCTGGCACGGGTTCCGGCTCCGGCACGAAGGGCCAGCAGGCTGGCGGCGCTGTCGCCCCGGGTCATAAGCCGACGACCAAGACGACAGTGTCGACCAAGACCGAGACCAAGGAAAACAAGTCCGACAAGAAGGGCTCCGATAAGTCCGATAAGAAGGACGAGAAGAAGTCTGACAAGAAGGACAGCAAGTCCGATTCCAAGTCCGATACGGGTGCTGCTTCCACGACCACTGCTAAGAAGTCCTCTAGTGCTTCCGAGCAGGAGACTGGCACCAATCCGCTCGCCATCGTTGGCATCGCCGCCGGCGTCATCGGTCTCGCCATCGTCGGCGTGTTCGTGTTCACCAAACGTCGGTAGGTGAGGGCTGTGTCCAATAAATCCAAGGACGCTGACCCCAAGCAACCAGATTCCTCGTTCATTCAGTTCGACGATGC
>WGSQ01000261.1 GCA_014871605.1 Collinsella sp.
GCATTTGCTCGTCAACAGACAGCATTGGGTATCCTCCTTTTGCTATAGCACCCTCACCGGATACGGCGGTGCTGGAAGTTCATAAACTCTCTTATGATAACCAAAACGGCGCGGCCGAACACCTACGACAGGAAAATCCTCGTCCTGCCGCACGCGTCGATAACGACCGGCAAACGCGTGCCGTCACGTTCGACCAAAAAGCGCGCCCGCTGACGGCGCGAGCAGTCACGGCAACGGATCTGCCCCGTTGCATCCGTGGCGCAGGCGCCCTCGGCAGTCAGCAAGCAGTGCTCGCACACCATGAGCTCGGAACGGTCGGCATCGACAGGCCCCAAGACACCGGGACAAGCGGCAAGCTCGGCAACACGCTCCGCATCATTGCCGAGCAACTCGGCCGACAAGTACACCCGCCCCGCCCCGAGTCCGCGCAGCCAGGTAAGCGTGACCCGATTCGCGCAGAACACCGGCGCCGCCACGTCAAACGTCATGCCCAGCTCGCGAGCGATCACCACCTGTCCCAGGTTGCGGCAGACGACGCGCCCGGCACGCTGCATAAGTGAGCGGGTCCGATCAACGTCACCCGTGCGGCACACCTCGTCCAGCACCACAACGGCGTCGGACAAATCGCGTTCTCCGCGCGGATCGGCATCCATCAGCTGCCAAGCAAAAACCATGTGAGCGGGAACCGCGCGCTCCACCAACTCCGTCGACGTACCGCCATCCACCGCAACGTCCTCAAAGGGCAGCACCTCAACGGCACGCGCAACGGGCGCAATCGCATCCGCCTCGGCCCGCATACGCTCCAACACCGCCGCCGTCTGATCCAACACGCCGGCGCTGCGAATCAGGTATACCTCGCAGCCCGTGTCCACCTTACGCTTGCAATGCACGACGACGCGCTTCCCCGCTGCGGCATCCACCGGGCAGGGCACCTGCGGCCAGCGCTTGGGCACATCGGGACGCGCGTCGACACCCGGATAGAACCGAATCTCGAGCGTATCGCCCGCCGCCACGGCGGCATCAAGCTCAACCGTCACTTCTTCGTGACCAACCGCCACCAAGTGGCCTACGCGCACGCCCTGGTTGATCGCGCGCTCAAAGCTCATGAGCTCGGCGCCCGAACGACCTCGCAGGTAAGCATCGGTAAACCCACGGTTAAACGACCTTCCCAGCTCGCGCTCAAGCTCTTCCACGGCACCGGGGTCCCACGCGCCGTCGCGCAGCATATCGAGCGCCCGGCGCCAAACCCGCACCACGTTGAATACGTAATCGGGGTTCTTCATGCGTCCCTCGATCTTGAGCGACGCCACGCCGGCATCTACAAGCTCGGGCAGATGCGCAATACCCAGATAGTCATGCGGACACAGCAGACGATCCCCCTCAACGGCGACAACGCTCTGCCCCGCCTCGTCCACCAGGTCGTACGCCAGACGGCACGGCTGTGTGCAGTCGCCGCGCATCGCCGATCGTCCACGCCGCAGGGCCGAAAACTCGCACGCCCCCGAATAGCCGACGCAAATCGCACCGTGGCAGAATACCTCGATGGGCACGCCCGTGGCACAGAGCGCCGCAATCTCGTCGACCGTCAGCTCGCGCGCCGTCGTCACGCGCTCGACCCCCAGCTCATCGGCGGCAAGCCGCACGGCGCCTTCGCTATGAACGCCCGCCTGCGTGGACAGGTGAATCTCGACCCCGGGAATCGCCGCGCGCAGTGCACAAGCCAGCCCGGCATCGGCGACAATCAGAGCATCGGCGCCCAGCTTCAGTGCATGAGCTCCCAACGCCACCGCGTCGGACAACTCATCGTCAAACACGAACACGTTGAGCGTCACGTACACACGCACGCCATGGGCATGCGCCACGGCGCAGCCGCGCGCAAACTCGTCGTCGGTAAAACCGTGCGCACTCACACGGGCGTTAAAGCCGCCCAACCCCGCATAGATGGCATCGGCGCCCGCGGCGATGGCCGCAAGCATCTGGTCGAGTCCGCCCGCCGGCGCCAGCAGCTCGGGCAGTGCCGCACTGACAACATCCAATCCAGTCTCGTATTGTCCGCTCGGCCCCATCGCCCGAATCGCCATCGACAAACTCCTTACCAAGGTATGCA
>WGSQ01000262.1 GCA_014871605.1 Collinsella sp.
TGTGCATGGCCTTGCCCTCGCCGTCGACCGTCCAGCCGTGGGTGACGCACTCCTTAAAGGGCGCGCCCTGGCCGAAGGCGCCGACAGCGGTCAGCAGCGAAGACTGGAACCAGCCGCGGTACTGATCGAGACCTTCGAGGTACATCGTGGCGGGCCAGAAGCCCTGATCCTTCTTCATGGACGCGAAGTGCGTGGAGCCGGAGTCGAACCAGCCGTCAAGCGTGTCCTCCTCTTTGGTAAAGCCCGAGTTCTTGCCGCAGTGCGGGCAGGTGAAGCCCTTGGGCAGGATGTCGGCGGCATCCATATCGAACCAGGCGTTGGAGCCCTTTTCGGCAAAGAGGTCAGAGACGGCCTTGATGGTCTCGTCGGTGCAGATGGGCTTGCCGCAGTCCTTGCAGTAGAACACGGGGATGGGCAGGCCCCAGCGGCGCTGACGGGAGATGCACCAGTCGGCGCGCTCACGGATCATGCTCTTCATGCGGTCGATGCCCCAGCCCGGGACCCAGCGCACGTCGTCGCACGCGGCGCAGGCCTCGTCCTTAAAGGAGTCGACGGAGCAGAACCACTGCGGGGTGGCGCGGAAGATGATGGGCTTCTTGCAGCGCCAGCAGTGCGGATAGCTATGCACGATCTCCTCGCTGGCGAAGAGGGAACCGGCCTCCTTCATGTCGTTCAGGATAACGGGGTTGGACTCTTCAACGAGCATACCCTCATATTTTCCGGCATAGTCGGTGTGGCGGCCCTGATCGTTGACGGGCACGACCATGTCCATGCCGTAGCGGCGGCAGGTCTGATAGTCGTCCGCGCCGAAGCCGGGCGCGGTGTGGACGCAGCCGGTACCGGAATCCATCGTGACATAGTCGGCGAGAACCAGACGGGAGGTCTTGGGCAGGAAGGGATGAGATGCGAGCATGTTCTCATAGAAGTTACCGGGGTGGGTCTCAAGGATCGAGTAGTGCTCGACATTGCCGACGGTCATGACCTTTTCGACGAGCGCCTCGGCGACGATGTACATCTCGCCGTTATCCTCATTCTTCACGATGGCGTAGCTCTCGTCGGGGTGCAGGGCGATGGCAAGGTTACCGGGCAGCGTCCAGATCGTGGTCGTCCAAATGACGAAGTTGAGCTTGGACTTGTCGAGATGGCTCAGCTTGCCGAGATCGTCGTTCATCGGGAACTTGACGTACACGGTCGTGCAGGGATCGTCCTGATACTCGATCTCCGCCTCAGCCAGGGCGGTCTCGTCGTGATAGCACCAGTAAACGGGCTTTAAGCCCTTGTAGATGTAGCCCTTCTTGTACATCTCGCCGAAGACCTTGACCTCCTCGGCCTCGAAGCCGGGATCCATGGTCTTGTAGGGGTGCTCCCAGTCGCCGAGCACACCGATGCGCTTGAAGCCCTCCATCTGCACGTCAATATAGTGCTGGGCGAACTCGTGGCAGGCGGAGCGGAACTCGGAAACAGGCATGGCCTTGTGGTTGAGCTTGTTCTGCTTGATGATGGCGCTCTCGATGGGCATGCCGTGGTTGTCCCAGCCGGGGATATAGGGCGTGTAGTAGCCGCGCATCGCGTAGGAACGGGTGATGAAGTCCTTCAGGGACTTGTTGAGCGCGTGACCCATGTGCAATCCGCCGTTGGAGAACGGAGGGCCATCGTGCAGGGCGAAGCGGGGCTTGCCCTCGTTCTTTTTGAGCATGAGGTTGTAGAGGTCCATTTCCTCCCAGTGCTTGAGCATCTCAGGCTCGCGCTTGGGAAGACCCGCGCGCATCGGGAAGCCGGACTTGGGCATATTCAGCGTGCTTTTGTAATCCATGTTGCGTCTCCTTTATATGATAAATTACTTATCTGCTTTCTTTTCAATCTTCTTGCAGGGGAAAACGACCAGTCCGCATTCTTGACAAATTTCCGCATCGGGAAACTCCGGAAACGGGTCGCGCGTGAACACCGACGTATCATCGTCATCGAGCGGCCCCAGTTCGACAAGGTCGGTCGGCGCTTTGAAAAACCGCAGCTCCTGCTGCGTCCAGAAGGGGTATTTCTGCGTGTGCATCGAGCCGCGCAGCATCTCTTTTCCGCATTTCGGGCAATTCATAC
>WGSQ01000263.1 GCA_014871605.1 Collinsella sp.
TAAGTCTGTCCCCAATGAGTGCAAAAAGGCGCCCTCCGTAGGGGAGGGCGCCTTTGGTAAGTTCTATATGAACGCGAGGTCTTTGACCCGGAGAGTCCGAGGTACTTGTTGGTAAGACCTTATTTACGAGCGCGCAACCTTGCCGGACTTGAGGCAGGTGGAGCAAACGTTCATCTTGCGACGGTGACCATCGACGACGACGTAGACGCGCTGGATGTTGGGGCGGAACTTACGGTTGGTGACGCGGTGAGAGTGGCTGATGGAGCGACCGGCAACGGGGTGCTTACCGCAAACTTCGCAAACTTTGGACATAACTGACCCTCCTTGGGCGACAAACGAACATGTCGCGTTAACAAACAAGCCTGAACTATAGCACAGAAGCAGCTCCCTGTGCGTAATCTACACAGAGATATTCCTCTTTTGGCGATAGTGCTCACGCCACGGCCCTGGACGTAGATCCGATTTGCGTGCAGCAGAGGGGATTATGCCAGCTCGTGCGCGCGTTTTCAAGCTCGTCCCACAAATATATATAGGTTTATGGAGCATTGGGCTCCGTTTACGGATTGCTCTGTATTTATGCTCGCAATTAAGCTCGAGGTTGGCTACACTATCCCTTGACCATTAAAGGGGTACGAGATACCCACATGGAATTACATTGCTGCCAAAGAGCAGCCCTTCCTGTGGGTGTCTGGTCCGCTTTGAGCGGTCGGGCATCTATTTTTTTGACTGTGTCAGCAGTCAAGACATGTGAGGAAGGAGATCGATGGGCACGACTTCCCCCAAGGCGGTCATCATGGACGAGACCGCCGTCAACCGAGCGATGACCCGCATCGCGCACGAGATTCTCGAGCGCAACGAGGGCTGTGAAGACCTCGCTCTGGTCGGCATCGTCACGCGCGGCGACCTTCTGGCAAAGAAGCTCGCCGAGGAGATCAAGGAGATCGAGGGCGTCGACGTTCCGCTCGGCAGCCTGGACATCAGCTTCTACCGCGATGACTATGCGACCAATTTCGCTCCCGCGATCCACGCTACCAACATTCCCTTCAGCGTCGACGGCAAGCGCGTCGTGCTGGTGGACGACATCCTGTATACGGGCCGTACCATCCGCGCCGCTCTCGACGCCGTTATGGACCTGGGCCGTCCGAGCCGCATTGAGCTGGCAGTCCTCGTTGACCGCGGCCACCGCGAGCTCCCCATCTCGCCGGACTTTGTCGGCAAGAACGTTCCCTCGTCGCATGAGGAGAACGTGCACCTATATATGAAGGAAGTCGACGGCCACACCGCCGTCGAGATTAACGACGTCGCGCCGGGTTCCCACGTGGGCTCCGCGCCGCTGGGAGGTGAGTAGTACCGTGGCGTTCAACCATAAGCACCTGATCGACATTACCGAGTACTCCGAAGAGGATATCAAGCTCATCCTCGAGACCGCCAAGGCGTTCTCCGAGGTCAACGAGCGTGCCATCAAGAAGGTCCCCACGCTCAAGGGCAAGACCATCGTCAACATGTTCAACGAGCCCTCGACGCGCACCCGCAGCTCCTTCGAGCTCGCCGAGAAGCGTCTTTCGGCCGACAGCCTTAACTTTGGCGGCTCCTCGACCTCCACGGTCAAGGGCGAGAGCCTTGTCGACACCGTCGAGACCCTCAACGCTTATAAGATCGACTGCATCGTCGTGCGCGACAAACACGCCGGCGCTCCCTACATCGTCACGCAGAACTCGCCCGCAAGCGTCATCTGCGCCGGTGACGGCAAGCACAACCATCCTACGCAGGCCCTGCTCGACCTGTATACCATCTGGGAGCATAAGGGCGATTTCCACGGTCTGAAGGTCGCCGTCGTCGGCGATATCGCCCACTCCCGCGTTTGCGGCTCGCTGATCCCCGCCCTTAAGATCATGGGCTGCGAGACCTACGCCGTCGCCCCCGGCACGCTGCTGCCGCCGTCGCCCGAGGTCCTGGGCTGCGACCACGTGACGAGCGACCTCGATTCCGTCCTGCCCGAGCTGGACGTCGTCTACATGCTGCGCGTGCAGCAGGAGCGCCTCGAGGGTGCCCCGTTCCCGCCCATTCGCGAGTACCGCACGCT
>WGSQ01000264.1 GCA_014871605.1 Collinsella sp.
CCCGCTGCTTTGTAAACCCATGACGGTTTGGCCACCGTTGTTTTAGTCAAACAGACTCGGCATGTCGTTTTCTTTCATGAGGGCGCCGGCGGAGGGCAGGCTCTGCGCGGTGAATTTCTCGGCCGAGACGCCGGCGCCAAGAATCTCCTCGGTTGTGCCGACGGTGGTGACCGAGCGGCCCTTCTTGGCCGTAAAGGCCTGGACGCCCTGCGTGTTGGTGGTCGTCTTGGTCTTGAGCAGCGACGTGTTGAAGTTCATCAAACGATAGTCGCTCGAGACCAGCGCGAGGTCGCGATCTTCCTTGAGCACCTGGGCATACAGCAGCTTGCTGCCACCGTAGATGGCGTTCTTGAGGCGCTTGCGGTTGGTCTTGGTGACGTATCCAGAAAGCGCGACGCGGACCACGCGGCCGTTCTCAAAGACGAACAGCACGTCGGCCTTATAGTCCTCGGGGTCGATGACCCAGATGACGCTCTCGTCGGGTTCCATTTCAAGATCGGTCGGCAGGTACGAGCCCAGCTGGGCCGACTTGGTGTCCTCAAACGCCGCAACCTTGCACTTGTACACCTGGCTCTTGTTGGTAAAGACCAGCAGCTCGTGGGTGTTGGAGGACGGGAACTCGATAAAGGGTTTGTCGCCGTCCTTGTACTTGAGCGTTGTCGCCTTCTTGAGCACGCGGTCCGTCATCTTCTTAAGGTAGCCATCGCGCGAGAGCATGATGGTGACCGGGTACTCCTCGACTTCGGGCTCCAGGCTCACCTCGATAACCTCATGGGGTTCGATCCTGCCCGTGCGGCGCGGCATCACGTACTTCTTGTTGACCGCTGCCAGCTCGTCGCTGATGACCTTCTTGATGTTTTCCTCGCTGGAGAGGATCTCCTCAAGCTCGGCAATCTCGCCCTCGAGCTTGGCAATGTCCTTGGTGCGGTTGAGGATGTACTCCTCGTTGATGTTGCGGAGCTTGAGCTCGGCAACAAACTCTGCCTGGGTCTCGTCGATGTCGAAACCCTTCATAAGGTTGGGCACGACCTCGGCCTCGAGTTTGGTGCCGCGGATGATGGCAATCGCCTTGTCGATGTCGAGCAGAATTGCCTCAAGGCCGTGCAGCAGGTGCAGGCGCTCGGACTTTTTGCCCAGGTCAAAGTTAATGCGGCGGCGCGTGGACTCAATACGCCACTTGACCCACTCGTGCAGGATCTGGCGCACGCCCATAACGCGGGGATAGCCGTCGACCAGCACGTTAAAGTTGCACGAGAACGAATCCTGCAGCGTGGTCGAGCGATAGAGCTTCGCCATGAGCTTGTCGGGGTCGACGCCGCGCTTAAGGTCGATAGCGATGCGCAGACCCGAAAGGTCGGTCTCGTCGCGAATGTCTGCGATCTCCTTGACCTTGCCCTCTTTGGAGAGCTTGACGATGCGCTCGATAATGACATCGGTCTTGGTGGTGTAGGGGATCTCGTAAACCTCGATGATGCGCTCTTCGGGAATCCAGCGCCAGCGGGAGCGGATCTGGAAGCTGCCGAGGCCGGTCTCGATAATCTTTTCCATCTCCTCGCGGCGGTAGATAATTTCGCCGCCGGTCGAGAAGTCGGGCATGGGCATGTACTCGAGCAGATCGCAGTCGGGATCCTGCAGGTAATGCATTGTGGCGGTACAGACCTCGTTGAGGTTGAAACCGCAGATATCGGATGCCATGGCGACGCCGATGCCCTTGTTGGCCGAGACGAGGATGTTGGGGAACGTGGTGGGCAGCAGGCGCGGCTCCTTCATGGCGCCGTCGTAGCTGTCGACGAAGTCGACCGGGTCCTTGTCGATGTCCTTGAAGATCTCGGCGCTGATGGGGGCGAGCTTGGCCTCGGTATAACGCGAGGCGGCGTAGCTCAGGTCGCCCGAATAGTACTTGCCAAAGTTGCCCTTCGATTCCACGAAGGGCGCAAGCAGCGCTTCGTTGCCCGTCGCCAGGCGCACCATCGTCTCGTAGATCGCGGCATCGCCGTGCGGGTTGAGCTTCATGGTCTGGCCCACGATGTTGGCGCTCTTCTGGCGCTCGCCCTTGAGCAGACCCATCTTGTACA
>WGSQ01000265.1 GCA_014871605.1 Collinsella sp.
GCGCAAAGGCCAAGCTCGAGGAGCACTACGAGACGTTCGCCGGGCTGCTCGCGCCGGTCGTCCCCTACGAGCGCTTCCACGAGAAGCAGTGGCTCAACAAGAACTTCGGCGAGGTCAAGGCGAAGAAGGCGCTCGAGGCCAAGGTCTCGAAGCTTGCGGGCGACTGGGAGACGCTCAAGTCGCAGTTCGAGGGCGAGCCCTACTACGAGGAGGCCGAGCGCGAGCTGTTCGCGACCCTCGACCTCGGCGCGGCCATCACCTCGGCACGCAAGGCGGCAGAGGAGGCCGCACGCATCGCCGAGCTGAAGGCGGCGATGGAACCCGAGCTAGAGCCAGAGCCCGAACCAGAGCCCGAGCCGGAGCCGCAACCGGAACCCGAGCCGGCGCCTGTCGGTAACTGGTACCCGGGCGGCTCACCGATGCAGGAAATCGGCGAGCGCATCGGACCGGCGCCGGTGCTCCGTCCGGCACCGCGCCCCGCAGCGGCCCCGCAGCCGAGCGTCGCGACCCCGTGCGTGATGGTCATCGACTCGGCGACGACCGAGCAGATGCAGTCCATCGGGCGTTTCGCCGGGAGCATCGGCGTGAGCGGCGTGTTCAAGCGCGGCACGCTGCAGCAGGTCTACGAGCGCACGATCCGTTAGGAGCCATGAATGGCAGACGAGAAGCACATCACCATCACCGAGGCGGTCGCCAAGGTCCAGCGCTCCGTGGTGGTGCCCAAGGCCCGCTACAACGCCTACGCGAAGTTCAGCTACCGCTCGTTCGAGGACATCGTGGCGGCGCTCAAGGAGCCATGCAAGGACGCCGGCGTGGCCTTCACTCTCAGCGACGTGATCGAGCACATCGGCGAGAGGTACTACGTCAAGGCGACCTGCCGCATCTTCTTCGAGGACGGAAGTGGCGACGCCATGGAGGTGAGCGCCTACGCCAGGGAGGACGAGCACAAGAAGGGCTCCGACGACGCGCAGGTGACCGGCATGGCATCGAGCTACGCCCGCAAGTACGCGCTGTGCGGCGCATTCGCCATCGACGGGCAGAGCGACCCGGACTCCCTCACGGACAGTCCCGAGAAGGAGCCTCCGGCGCAGGGGCCGTTCATCGCCAAGTGCAAGGCCTGCGGCACGAGCTACCAGTTCGAGAGCCGTGAGCAGTACGAGGCGTTCATCCAGAACCCCGGTTGCTGCGCCACGCCGACGTGGAGGGTCGTGTAGGCCATGCAGGACCTGTACGGCGAGCGCGAGCGGCTCTTCGAGCAGCTCATGTCCGAGCTCGACGCCCTGCGCAGGACCGGCCAGCAGTACGCGGAGAACGAGGCCGACTACCGCAAGGCCCTGCGCATCGCGATCCTCGAGGAACGCGCCAAGGGGACGCCGGTGACCATCATCAGCGACCTGTGCCGGGGCCGCGCGGACATAGCCGAGAAGAAGCAGCTGCGCGACTGCGCCGAAGCCCTCTACAAGGCATCGAGCGAGGCGATCATGGCGCTGAAGCTGCGAATCAAGACCGTAGACGCCGACATCCAGAGGACCTGGACGAGCGGCGGCATGGGAGAAGGAGACTACTAGTGAGCATCAACCGAGTGAGTATTTCGGGAAACCTGACGCGCGACCCGGAGCTGCGAGTGACCCCGAGCGGGATGCAGGTGCTCGGGTTCGGCGTCGCCGTCAACGACCGAAGGAAGAACAACCAGACCGGCGAGTGGGAGGACTACCCGAACTTCGTCGACTGCACGATCTTCGGCAACCGAGGCGAGAGCATGAGCCGCATCCTGCGCAAGGGAATGAAGGTCGCCATCGAGGGCAAGCTGCGCTACAGCGCGTGGGAGGACAAGAACGGGGGCGGCAGGCGCTCGAAAATCGAGGTCATCGTCGACGAGATCGAGCTCATGATCCAGAACCCCAACGGTGCGAACGGCGGCCAGGCGGCACCGCAGCAGTACGCGCCGCAGGGATACCAGCAGCAGGCGTACGCGCCCCAGCAGGCACCGCAGCCCGCCCCGCAGGCATACGCCCCGCAGCCGGCACCCCAGCCGCCAGCGCCCGCCCAGGAGCAGGTGGACGT
>WGSQ01000266.1 GCA_014871605.1 Collinsella sp.
GTGCGGGATCCACGTCTCGCAGGCGCTCGTGGTGGACGGCTGCGCCGTCGACGCCCGGGCAGACGGGGCCGATATTACGGATGAGGCGGTCGCCGGCGTGATCACAGGCGACATGGTCGTGCGCGGCGGCGGACGCGTCGTTGCCGCGGGCGCCGGGTCCGGAGCGGGCGTGCGAGCCTACGGCGTGTATCTGCAGGATGCGGGCCTTGGCGCTGGCGCGACCGGCTGTCGGCTTTCCGTCGCTGCCTCGTGGCTCGATGCGGCCGGTGCCGACGGCGGCGTTGCGTGCACGGGCGGGTCGCTTGTTTCCGCGCGGTTTATGGCGCCTGCTGGTGGGGCATTTGGAGCTGGTGGCGTGGTGGATGCCACCGGTGCGGTGGCACCGCATGTGGTGATTGAGCCCGATGTAGCCACGTCTCCGGCGGGGGAGACGGACAGGGGCGAGGTACCGGGCGGTGGGGCGGAAAAGTCTCCCGCCGATTCAAGCCCCGCTGCCGGAGAGCCCACCACAGGGCCCACGGCAAATCCCTCGCTGAAACCCGCGGCCGCGACAACCAAGACAACAACGACAGTAACCAAGACCACGGTAGTTAAGGCCTCAAAGCCCAAGACCGTAACTGCGACCTCCGCGTCTCTCCCCAAGACCAGTGACACCAATTGGATCGCCGCGTCCTTTACGCTACTCCTGTTGGGACTGGGGCATCTAGGTGCCGCATATCGCTGTTGGGGCGTGCGGCATGCCTAGCTGCAATACAAAGGCCCTGTAGAAGCTTTAAAGGCAACGCTTTCCGAAAGGGAGCGTTGCCTTTTTACTGCATGCAATGTATGAGGTGCCGTACCACTAAAAGGCTTAGTTAATTGATTGTAATTACATAATCTACTATTGTATGTGCGTTATACTAAGGTTGCACTCACATGATTGGAGGGTCCAAAAATGGCAAGCTCAACATTAACCATTAGGGTTGACGATGACCTCAAACGCGAGGCAGCAGAAGTGGCTGATTACTATGGACTTGATTTGTCGTCCGTGACGCGCGCATTCTTCAAGCAAATGGTCAACACCCATCGCATCCCGTTGACTTTTGCCCCTGAGGAGCCCAATGCCGAAAGCCTTGAGGCCATTCGCGAGGGGGACGCGTTTCTTGCATCTGGCAAAAAAGGACGTTTTGACAATGGCGCCGATCTTATCGCTGCGGCGATGGCACAATGAGCACGTTAACCGCAGAGTTCTCTGCAGCCTTCTCCCGCGATTTAAAGAAAAAAGCAAAGCGCCGTAAATGGGATCTATCCGAGCTTCAAAAGCTAATTGACCTGGTGCTACAGAATACACCCGAGTCAATGGACATATTAAAACGACGTCATAATATGCACCGGCTAAGCGGCAACTGGGCAGGGCGAAACGAATGTCACGTAGCAAACTCTGGTGACTGGCTTGTCATATGGTCATCAAACGAAGAGGTAGCTTTCTTTGAACGCACCGGCAGCCATGATGAGCTGTTCCGATAGCTCCCTTAATATCGACACCACCAAAGCTATCCGGATTTCAAGCAAATGACATCCTATTTGTTCAACATTGTTGGAGATTTAGCTGCGCAATGATGATTACCTCCCATCCTAGGCTGGAATATCGTCTCCAAACCAGGCCCTGACAGCGGTTTGCTCTGCAAAAGGTTGCGCAATGTGCTCGCCGGTAGATCCTGCGCGTGGCCATACGCTACCAGACTCTTCCTTTTCATCGACAGGTTCCTTAAAGCGATGGCCCAACACTGTCGATGAGCGGAATGCGGCAAACTGCGCCCCCGCGTTCTCTATCGAGGTGCGTCGATCCTAGGTACGAGGGGTTCGCCCAGATCGAGACGACCTATTAAGGCATCTCTGTCCCTGTCGTCTCGATGAACACCTTCGACCTGACTCATGCCTTACGCGATGTTCGGACAAACTCGGTTATAGCGATTTGCCTTCTCATTAAAAGGGACTGCAAGATGTTTACCGCCATGGCCTGCCTATGCGTTTTGCTGGGCGGGCCTTCTTATGCCGCGGGCGCGG
>WGSQ01000267.1 GCA_014871605.1 Collinsella sp.
CCGTGAGGACACATATATGTCAATCCTGGTCTAACAGAGCCTTGTCAATTCCTTCAAGCGAATGTGTCGGGAATGTTTCAATGCATGAATATGCAAGCCATTTACGTGTTCATGCATCTTTTGGTGCTAAAGTTTCAACCCACTTCATAACGACCACTGCGAAATGCGCATCGGTGCATAAATCGCAGACAAGGAGTCTGATATGTCTTTAAAGGTTGGAATCGTCGGCGCGGCTGGATATGCCGGAGCCGAGCTCATTCGCCTCGTGCTCGGCCATCCCGAGTTTGAACTTGTCGCCATTACGTCCAACGCCGATGCTGGCCAGCCGCTGTCTTCGGTCTATCCGAGCTTTGCCGGCGTGAGCGATCTGCTTTTTACCACGCACGACGCCCCCGAGCTCAAGAGCTGCGATGCGGTTTTTCTTGCCGTGCCGCACACGGCTGCCATGGCACAGGTGCCCGCGCTCCTTGCCGCAGGCGTTTCCTGCTTCGATTTGTCTGCCGACTACCGTCTGAGCGATCCGGCCGTGTTCGAGGCGTGGTATGCCGCCGCGCATACGAGCCCCGAGCTGCTCAAGACGCGTGCTTTCGGCCTCCCCGAGCTGTTCTGCCAGGACTTAGAGACCGCTGCTTCCAGCCATGCCGACGGCAAACCCGTGCTGGTCGCCTGCGCCGGTTGCTATCCCACCGCAACGAGCCTTGCCGCCGCGCCTGCCGTGCGCGCTGGCTGGGTTGCCCAGAGCGGCCCCGTGATCGTTGATGCCATCAGCGGTGTGACGGGTGCCGGCAAGTCCTGCAACGCTCGTACGCATTTTTGCAGCGCTGACGAGAACTTGGAGGCCTACGGCGTGGGCAAGCATCGCCACACGCCCGAGATTGAGCAGATCCTTGGCCTGACCGATCGCGTCGTCTTCACCCCGCATCTGGCACCGCTCAAGCGCGGCCTGCTCTCCACGGTGACGCTGCCGCTCACGCCGCAGGCCATCGACTCCCTGGCTCTTGAGGATGTCGTCGACTATTACAAGCAGTTCTACGCTGGACGCACCTTTGTGCGCGTGCTCGATGCCGGCCAGCAGCCCAAGACGGCTTCGGTCGTCGGCACCAACGCCGCCCAGATTGGCCTTGCGTTCAACAAGCGCGCGGGCGTGCTGGTGGCGACGGGCGCCATCGACAATCTGTGCAAGGGCGCTGCGGGCCAAGCGGTCCAGTGCGCCAATATCGTCTTTGGCTTTGACGAGCGACGAGGCTTGCTCACAGTGGCGTGCCCGGTGTAGCACATTCGATTGTTAACGATTTGGTAGTCGGGCATCGAGTGGGGCGCCACTCTTAAGCTGGTCTCATGATTACGACTGGCATGGCGCACCAACCGATGTCCGTTTTTTGTTTGACATAAGGAGTCATGAAGACGATGAATACCGAGCTGTTTGATATCAAGATTCGCGCCGTCGAGGGTGGCGTTACGGCTGCGGCTGGTTTTAAAGCTGCGGGCATCCACGCTGGGTTCCGCAAGAACCCCGAGCGTCTGGATTACGCGCTCGTCGTGCCCGATAAACCCTGTCCCGGTGCCGGCGTGTTTACCACCAATCGCTTTTGCGCGGCGCCCGTGCAAGTGAGCCGTGCCAACCTGGGCGGTGCCGACAAGGGCTACGGTATCATCGCCGGCGTTTCGGTCAACTCTGGCAATGCCAACGCCGCCACGGGCGAGACCGGCCTTACATGCGCGCGCGAGACGTGCAACATCGCATCGCAGGTCATCGGCTGCGAGCCCCAGCAGATTCTGGTTGCCTCCACGGGTGTGATTGGCCAGATTCTGCCGATCGACACGTTTGAGACCGCCATTCCTGCTGCCTACGAGGCGCTCTTCGCCCACGGTGGCGCCGATGCCGCTCGTGCCATCATGACGACCGACACGCACTCCAAGGAGTACGCCGTGTCCTACGTCAGCGAGGCTGCGGGTCATGCGGGCAATGTCTATACGGTGGGCGGAATGTGCAAGGGCTCGGGCATGATCATGCCCAACATGGCCACCATGATCG
>WGSQ01000268.1 GCA_014871605.1 Collinsella sp.
CGACCATGTTGTCGCCCTGCTCCTCGAGCTTCCACTCCTGTTTGCGAGCAAAGCCGTGACGGGCAAGCTTAACCTCGCGGCCGCCCATGGTCATTGCGTGACCGTCACGAAGGCCGCCACAGATCGGGAAGCAAATGGGGGCCTGGCCCGACCAGACCGCCGGGTCACCCTGCCACAGGTACTCGCGACCGTTGGCTTTAATCGAAGTGAACGATCCGCCAGCCGTGCTCAGTGCCACACGAATAGAACCGTTATCAAGAACAAACTCCATAGGAGCCTTCCCTTTCGTACGCCAGCCCGCCAAGTCAGTGGGGCTGATAGAAAACCGGCCCGCGCCCCCTCACAGAAACGCGAGCCGTCAATTGAAAAGCTGCAAATCGCCAAGTACAGCCAAGAGCGAAGCACTCAAGCCAAGCAAGCAAACGTGTTATCGGAGCAGCTAGCCCGCCAGATGGCTTCGCAGCGTCGACCCGTTACGCGGTTTGGTAAAAACGCGTAACCCCACTAGTCGTGGTATTCGCCGCGGTCCCACTTCTCGAGGAACTCGTCAAAGAAGTGCGGGTCGGCCTGAGCCTCGGCGTCGGCCTTGTTGCAGGCATCAATCTTGGCGATCAGAGCATCGTGCTCGGGAGTCTTCTCGTAGGGCTCCTCCAGGAAGGCAAGCATGATATCGGCCATCAGGAACTCGCCGGTAATCTTGCCGCCAAAGCCCACGATGTTGGCGTTGAGCTCGCGACGAGCGTACAGGGCAGAGGTCATGTCGCGGACCAGGGCGCAGCGGGCGCCGGGAACCTTGTTGACGGCGTTGGTGATGCCGATGCCGGTGCCGCACAGGGCCACGCCAAAGTCGGCCTTGCCGCTGGCAACAGCCTCGCCCACGGCCTTACCGTAGATGGGATAGTGCGTACGGGTGTGGCTGTAGGTGCCGCAGTCGAGCACCTTGTAGCCAGCCTGCTCCAGGCGGTCGGCCAGATAGATCTTCTCGTCCGTAACGATATGGTCGCAACCGATTGCGATGGTCTTCTTCATCAGAACGTCCTTTCGTCTGAATTCACAAGTTGAGGTAGAAGTTCGAGTTCTCGGTGGCTCTCGTTAGGCCATCTTGTTGAGCATGTCGACACGGATCTGGTGACGGCCGCCGGCGTACTGGGCGCGCAGGAACTCGCGGGCGATCTTCTTGGCGACCTCGGTGCCCACAACGCCCGGGCCCATGGTGACCATGCGCGAGCCGTTGTGCTCGCGGGGCATGTAGGCGGAACGCTCGTCGGAAATGTTGGCGACGACCATGCCCTTCATCTTGACGGCGGCCATATAGGAACCGACGCCGTACTTATCGAAGGCAAAGCCCTGGGAATCCTTGTGCTCCAGCAGGTCCTTGGCGACGGCGGTCGCGGAATCGACAAAGTCCGCGGCAGGGGTCTCGGAATAGTCGACGACCTCGTGACCGTCGGCGATGAGCATCTCCTTGATGGACTCCTTCATCGACATACCGTCGGCATCGGAAGCGATTACAACCCTCATGACATCCTCCTTGAGAGATACGCAGGTGCGTAGTTTCTGTTTGGAAGTGTTGAATCGCTTTCAGGTCCGGGCATCTGAATGTGCGGTTCTTCACTGTTCATGTTTATTTGAACACATTCGAACATCGAGTGCAACCATTATTTGTTTAACTTTGTTCTTTTTTGAACAAATACCGTTCACGGATGATTGCCGACCGTTTGAGCCCGGCGCAGACGTAGCGACCATGTGTTCGACAAACAAAAGGGCGGCCGAGAACGTGTCTCGGCCGCCCTTCTTACGGTTGATCTTCCAAGGATCGCTTTGCCGCCTACTCAGACTGTCCGCTCTTCTTGGCATGTTTGGACGGAGCCCTCAGAAAACGGCCCGTCAAATAGTTCGCCGGGCCAGAGATATCAATCCCCAGCAGCGTGTGTCCCAGCCACAGAAACGCTGCGAGCACCAGCAGCGGGATAACGCACGAGGTCACGATCATCACGATGACGCCTTCAAT
>WGSQ01000269.1 GCA_014871605.1 Collinsella sp.
GCCCAGGAGCTTGTCGAGTTTACCGACGTAACGCCCAAGACGCGCGGCCCGCTGATCGATAACGGCCAGCTCGATGTGGTCGCGGCGACCTACACCATCACCGACGAGCGCAAGAAGAGCTGGGATTTCTCGACGCCGTACCGCACCGACTACGTGGGACTCATGGTCAAGAAGCGTTCGGGCTTCACCTCGATTGAGGATCTGGACGGCAAGGTCATCGGCGTGAGCCAGGGTGCTACCACGCAGGGCCTGATTGAGCAGATGATCAAGGACAACGGCTTTAGCTGCAAGCCCGAGTTTAGGGCCTTTAGCGGCTACCCCATCATCAAGAGTTCACTCGACGCCGGCAATATCGACGTCTTTGCCATGGACCGCTCCACGCTGGCCGGCTACATGAACGAGACCGTTGAGCTGCTGCAGCCCGAGGTCAAGTTTGGCGAGCAGGGCTACGGCGTGGCGACCAAAAAGGGCTGCGACCTTTCGGCCGTGGTCGATCAGGTGATTTGCGATCGCCTGGCCGATGGCTGGCTCGATCAAGAGGTCAAGACCTGGGGTCTTGTATAGGCGCATCGTCCAAGGAAGGAATCAAATGCTCGAAGGATTGTTTGACGCCGACCGCTGGTCGACGACATTTCAAAACATGGGGCCCTTCTGGGAGGGCTTTGGCGTGACGCTGCAGGTGGTCGTTGCCGGCCTGTTGCTGTCCCTGGTACTGGGCACGCTGCTGGGTGTGTTCTCTACCACCCGTTCGCGTGTGCTGCGTGCCATAAGCCGCGTGTACGTGGAGTTTTACCAGAACACCCCGTTGCCCGTGCAGGTGCTCTTTATGTACATGGCCGGACCGCAGTTTTTGCAGGCCATAACCGGTGCCGACCAGCCGGTGCGCATCGCGCCGTTCGTGCTGGGCTTCTTGGGCGTGGGCCTGTATCATGCGGCCTACATTTCGGAGGTCATCCGCACTGGTATCGAGGCGGTTCCGCGCGGTCAGATGGAGGCGGCCCAGAGCCAGGGCTTCACCCGTGCGCAGGCGTACTGGTACATCGTGCTGCCCCAGACGTTCAAGATCATTTTGCCGCCGCTGTGTAACCAGGCGCTCAACCTGGTCAAGAACACGTCGGTGCTGGCGCTCGTGGCCGGCGGCGACCTTATGTACCGTTCCGACAACTTTGTGAGTCTGTACGGCTACCTGCAGGGATATATCGTCTGCTGCCTTATGTACTTCATCATCTGCTTTCCGCTCGCCATGCTGGTGCAGTGGCTCGAGCGCCGCTCAAAGGAGCGTCCGCGCGGTGTGAGCCTGGCCGAGCTGGGGCTCGACAACGTAGAGGAGGCCTAGCGCATGGAAATCTTCAACGCGACCAACCTGCTCTACATTTGGGGCGGCTTTGTTAAGACGATCGAGATCTCGGCGCTGTCGATCTTTTTCTCGCTCATCTTCGGCACGGTGCTGGCGCTCGTTAAAAGCTATGCGCCCCGCCCGTTCCGTATTTTGGTGAGCGCCTATATCGAGCTGTTCCGTTGCACGCCAAACCTGCTGTGGATCCTTTTTATCTACTTTACGGTGCAGGGTTTGGACATTGTGATTTCGACCATCGCCTTTACGCTGTTTACCAGCGCCGTTATGGCCGAGATTGTGCGCGGCGGCCTCAACTCGATTCCGCGCGGCCAGTTTGAGGCAGCGCAGAGCCAGGGCTTTGGCTTCTTTGCCACCATGCGCTACATCATTCTGCCGCAGACGTTTAAGACGATCATTCCGGCGCTGTTTAGCCAGTGCACGACTGTCATCAAGGACAGCTCGTATCTTTCGGGCATTAACGTGGCCGAGCTCATGTACACGGCCAACGTCGTGATGGCCCACGCAATCGATCTGTCGCAGGTGCTTATGCTCTACGGCCTGGTGTTTGCGATGTACTTTGTGCTCAACTTTGGTATCTCGCTGCTGGTTCGCGCATATCAGAGGCGAATGGTGGCAGCGTAG
>WGSQ01000027.1 GCA_014871605.1 Collinsella sp.
GGAGACAGCACCGCAGCCGGCTTCGCAGTAGCGTCGGCACCGTTCGCACCCTGCGCCACCGCAGTCAGCGGAGACAGCAGCGACCCGCCCGTCATGGCGATCGTTGCCGCAGCAACTGTCGCCATACGCCCGGCGGCCTTCGCCTTACCCGCAGCGCCGCCATTGATGTTCTTGTTCACGTTCTTGCTCATTGCCGATTCCTTCCCACGATGAGCTGATGTTTGACACATAATCGATCCAATATGCCCCGCTAAAAAGAGGTGATAACGGGGTAATTAAATCGGAGGAGTTGGAGACAAGCCCACATCCATCAGCGGATGCCGAGCTCATACTCCCGCTCGCGCTCAATATCATTCAGGTACTCATAATCTTCGGAGCTAAGCTCTAGATCATCTTGAGCGAACATGTAGTTCTCGGCCTTAGAACCAATACTGCAACCGTAGATGGTATTGAGATCGATATGGTCGGTATTGTCGTTGTAAAGGGGGAAAATTCTGCTGGTCATGCTCAAGTACCTCTCAACATAAACTGAAAACTCGTTTGCTTGGTCTCTTTTTGAGACCCCATCTGATGTGCTATGGCTGCAGTATATGTTCTCCCCTTTTACAATGCAAGCGTAATTTCAAAAAGTTCTAGGAGCGATAATTGCGCAACACCATCACTTGTCGCCACCGCCATCCTCTACCGCGCCCTCACGCGCAGCGCACTCGTTGAGATACTTGACCGGAATCGGCCACACGGACGGAGCCTTATAGCGCGAAAGGCCTATGTTGGCCAGCTGAACCAACAACTCAGACAAATCATCGCCGTCGAGTACCTCAATCGAACGCACGTGAATCGCAGTCGCCATATCCTCCTGGGTGCCGTTGTTGACGCCCACAAAATAGCAAGTCTTGCCCGCACGCTCGAACGTTCCAATGCCGTAATAAGGCGAGTTGTAGCTCTCGAAAATCTCTTTCTTACGCCCTGCTTTGCCTGTGAGCTGATGCTCACCCACCAGGGCCATAAAGTTATTGGAAAACGTCGTCAGTCCCGTATCCCGCACGCGCGCAAGCATAGACTGCCCGTTCGCATGCACGTCAAAGACATAGGCGCCCTTATCGAGTTTGCCGTCCGCGGTCAGCAGATCGAGCTCCATCTCGTCCTCGGGACCATCCTCTGCCGAATGTGAGGCATAGCGCATGCCCCCATCCGCGCCAATCGCCAACGTAGCGATACGCGAATCCAGCTCAATCTTGTCCTTTGTTTTATGCGGCACATCGACCAAGCCACACACCGTCACCGACTCAATATCCAAAGCATCAAGATCAAACGCCGTCACCCGCTCGTCGACAACATCCTGCTTTACCAGCAGTTCTTTGAGCATGGCGCCCAGGATCGCCTCTTGCGCATTGCGATCCTTTTGCTTTGGCGCCACCTTAAACAGTGGCTCGCACACATCCGGTGTCACGTGCTGTTCCACCACGCCAGCATGTAAGGCATAGCCGTCGTCCTCAGCAACCTCATTGGGCACAACGACAAGGTTCAGCGCCCGCGAATCCACGGCCCTTCCGCCATACGTTGCGCGAACGCCCCACGAGGAATCGTTAAGTCGATCGGCCAGCTGGCGCGCCACTTCGGCAAGCCTATTGCGCGCAAACGACACCACGATTCGCTGCCCCGCCATGCGCTCCGCAACCACGCGCGCGTACTCATCACCCTTGAGCACCTCGTAGAAACTCTTACGCGGGTATTCCATGAGCGTCACCCGGGCGAAGTCGCTGTAACGGCGTTCGAGAATCTGCAGCTCTCGATACAAAATGCCCTTCTTGGTATAGGCGACCTTGTCCGCCTGGGCCGAGAACGTCAGATCACGGCGCTTGGACGGCTTGTCGCCCTTGGCTCGGCGCAGGATGTACTCGTCTTTTTGTTCGTGGGCAAGCACCATCGTCGCCACGGGCGATAGCCTGTAGCCCACTTGGCTCTTAATCTTTTCGAGCTCTTTCTCGTCACCTTGTGCCCTGCCAATAAGCACACGGCGCTTGGTAAACGTCCGAATCTTAAGATCAAAGGTGCAATCCTCATCGATAACGATTTCAACCGTTTCGATCTTGGCAGGTCCCCTTCCGTCGCTTTCGACAGCATCGCGGCGGGCACCCTTGGCGCTAATGACATACAGGTGCCCGGTGTCATTGGGAACTTCGTCCTCAATCCCCTCAAACTGAGAGCAGGAGTTGAACAGCAAGCGGAGCGCAACGTAATCGTCCAACTCGTTCCAATTAGTTTTAATCGGAACTATCTGCTCCTGATAAAGCGAGGCATTAAGGTCGCCCGTCTGCACGCCCGCTTTGACCATCAGAAAGACGCGGTTGTCTGCAAGCTGCGTGAGCGCGACGACCTTGCCCGTCTGGCACACATCGGCCATAAAGTTCGCCACGGCATGCTTACCAGCATCGCCCACATTGCACCAAAAGACCGAGTAGCGCTCCTCGGCAGCAGCGGCATCGAGCTGCAACACGAGCTCTGATACGGCGATGTCTCCCAAACCGCACGGCTGGTTATGCTTCGATTGCACGGCCGATCGCCTCCATCATCTCCAAATTGATTGCACCGTCGGCGGCCATATAAGGAACGGAGAACACAGTCCCCTCAGCATCGAGTGCCTTGGGCACGCACTCAAGCGCTGCCTCATCAGCCAAAACGTTGACGATTAGCAGGCGTTTCGCCCCAACCTTTTGAGCCTTCGCCCTAAAGCGCTCGGCATCCGACGCCTCGCGACCGTCGCGAACATAAGCGATATGGGCACCGATGCGATAGTGCTTAAAATCGATCCATACCCCGGTCGTGTTGCCAGCAGCATCGAGCACCTCAAAGTCGCCACCTGTCTCGGCGTGTGCCGCATCGCCACGCGTAAGCGAATAGCGGCCGTCGTAATATGCCTCAAAGATTGCCCTTCCGGCAGATTCTCCCAGCTCACCCAGGTAGACCGCCTGGAACATATAGGGCGTCATGTGCGCCGTCGCCGCCGGCTGCAGCGTTGTGGGCACCCCGTCGCTCGACCAACGCTCACGCACTTCGCGAATTGACAGCAGCTCGGGTACGCGCGCCGCCGCCTGGCTCACCTGGCGAACCGTCGCGCCCTTTAAGCCCTCCTTGCAGTGGCAACGATCCTCCAGACGAGCAGCAATCTGCTCGACGGGCTCACCATCGTAGCTAGGGAATTCAAAGTGCGGCACCTTGCATGCCCCGCCTTCTGCATAGGCATAGCCATTTGCAGCATGCGACATGCGCAGCGCGGTACTCCGGCGCTCTGGGTATTGCGCGAGATCTTCCCACGGCAGGCAAAAATGATGCAGGTAAAAGTCGCGCTCGCCATCAAAAGCAGTGAGATCTTCGTCCCCGGCGTTTAGCGAGGTAACTTTCCACGCCAGCTTTTCGTGCTTTTGCTTGGCAAGGTTGTTCCTAAAGGCGGCAAGGTTCTGCTGCTTAACGGCAGCGTGTTCCTTGTTGTCCGTCATATGGTTGTTGGCAGCGGCGCAGGCACCAACCACCTGCTCAAGCTCGTAGCCCATCGGCAAATCATGCAAGAACGAAAAGTTGCAATCGTTCGCAATCTCGCGGTCGAGCAGCACCTGCACGCAAGGCATCTTTACACTCGTGCGCATCAGGCGACCCACAGCCTGTGCCACAATGCGAGCGCCTTCGACCTGATAAGAGAGGGTGTCGCGCACCGGCAGGCTCTTATTAACGCCAGATAGAAGCATCCGTACGTTCCGGCGCTTTTGAGTAAACGGAACCTCGCCGCGCGCTACCAGTTCCTCCTGCTCCACCACGCCAAGTAGCGCCTGCTGGACAAACTTATTTGAGTTGATCTCCACTCCCCAGGTCAAACGACTTGTGGGCGACTCGATATATAAGAAATCAAGATCCATCTTGGGGTGACGGTCGGCATTTTCAAAGCCGCAATCGACCTGATGAACCATGTCGCACAGATTCTCCGGCACCTTGTATTTGAGATTCTTGGAAAAGCCACCGGCCGGAAGATTGATAAACATCAGGGTCGGCTGGCCCAGCTCGAGACGTTTTTGAGCGCCACGCCAACCTGCATCCCATTCCGCAGCGTTAAAGCACGGCACCATGTCCTTGGCGGCCTCAAGCGATTTCTCGTACGACATCTCGGGGCACTTGATGTTTCTAATCACCAGCTCCGCGACAATCTCGCGCGCAAGATCCAGCGCCAGACTATTGAATTCGCCATGGTTTCCCATGTGGCGCGTGGTAAAAACGGCTCCCGCCCGTTGCTCGTTACGCGCCACACCACGGGCCCAAGTACTCACGGCAACAAGCGTCTTGCTCAGGCGCTTCAGCTCAAACTCGATGCTCTTGGCGTCGCTCACGCCCACCCTGTCAGCAATCTTTAAGCGCAAGCGCACCGCAAGTCCCTCACTCACGCCAATCCCGTCAAAGAACCGCATCGCGCGCTCGTACACCTCGTCGGGCGACACAATGATGCCGCCAAAGGCGCCGCCTGCCAGCGCGACCATGCCGGCAATTTCCTTGGACTCATCCACCCAAGCAATATCGACGTCGTACTCCTTCGCAGCCTGTTTGTTAAACAGCTTAGTCTGTCGCACGATTTCCTGGTTGAGCTCGCCAATCCAAGCGTCCTTGCGAACCACGCCATGAACCTCGTCAAGGTAATCGAGGTTGAAGTTTTTGACGGTCGGCGCACTCCATGTTGCGCTCATGCACACGCAAGGCGCTTTGGCGGCAATGGAGGCAAGGTAGGCCTCGGGCATGCGCTCAATGCCGTGGCTGGTTAGGTACGTGGTAAACATGTGCTCGATGGTGGTTTCCATCACTAGATAATCGACACCACGCGCATACATCGAGTCGTCGGCGGCATCGATCTCGTCATTCTTGCGATCTTTAAAGAACAGCGCCAGCATCAACGAATCCCAAAAATACTTCTCGCTGGTCTGGTTGTTCCTAATGCCCAGGGCATCGATGATGTTCTTGCGCGAAAGGTCGTCCTTGTACGAAATGCTGCCGTAGTACAGCTTGTCCATAAGCGTGGCGCAACGGGCGAGATGACCCACCACCATCCTGACCAGACCGCGTGCACGACGCACCGCCTTGCTGACGGTTTGCTGCCCACTCCCTCCGCGAGTGATAATCATATTGCGAGTACCGCCCTCATTGAGTTTGAAGCGCAACGGATTCGCCGAGTTGTCGCCCACCGAAATATCGTCGCTGCCAAACAGATGTCGACCGGAGAGCTGCTCTTCTTTCGCCTCGTCAGACAGCGCAAAAGGCGGACGCAGTTTCATGTCCTTAATACAAGAGGCGAGTGCCTTTTGAATTTTCTTGGCATCCTTGGCGATTTCTTCGGCATCTTCCTCTACGCTCGCCCGCGAAACCCTGTTCCTCTCGGCGTTTGACCCTTTGTGATCGCCCGACGTGGAAGCGTGCGTATAGACCGCCATCCATTGATCTCGATTCCCCAGTAGCAAGGGGTCCACCACACCGCCGTTAAAATGACGATCGAGGATACGCAATACTTCGTCCGGTTGAAACGTCACGGGATCGTCTGTCAGCGTCGACAGTATGTCGGCCTTCATGTGGTCGATTTCATCAAAGATAAACAGGCCCTTCTCGGCAGCCATTGCGTTAAAGAGCACAACGCCTGCACCGGTCACTGTATCGATCCTATTGATGAGCTTTTGCGGCGTCAGGGCAATCACATGCGGTATGCTCTCGTCATTGAGCAGGGCAGACGGCCAAATCTGGGGGATCACCTCCATGCCGCGCGTGATGTTTTTGAGCTCGTGGCTCACAGCCCAACGCAAGCTCGCATCCGCCGACGATAGCTTGTCGCGAAGGGCGGGGGTCAAACGGTCTGCAACACCTCCCAGACGATTTCGAGTGTCAAGGATGCCCAAAAGGTCATCGGCGATCTCCATCGCGTTGCCCCACGCTCGCTTAATGATGCGATGAGAGCTCTCGTCGTCCGCCTCGATGGGACACGGAATGTCGCGCACGCCCACGGCGCCCTTACCGCGCGTAGTCTCAATCCAATGCAGGATGTTATCGCCCGCACGCGGAAGATCGAACACCATGCGCTGCGCGGCATCGCCATCCATGCCCTGTTCAACCAGCAATTTGCGCACGCTCGCAACGTAGTTGTCGCGGTTGTCCTTACCCGGCACCACAAACACCAGGTAACGACGGCCCGGGCACTTGTTAAAACAGCCCGAATCGTCCCAGCCACCGGCGATGAGGTCGGCTGTGACCTGCTCGGCCGTATAGTTTTTACCCGAGCCCGTCGTGGCGCCCAAAAAGTACAGGCCATTGTTGCCCTGATCCTTGGGGGCAAACAGCGCACGCTCAAAAAACTCGTGCATCGCCTTTTGACGTGCAAGATAGGGAGCGAGCTCCTTGTCGTCCGCAGACGACGGATTCGATTGGCAGTTGAGATCCCACATAGCCATGGTCAAACCTCCGATTTAGTTGTTACACGTGTTTGATACCATCCCGTGCGGACAAAACTCGCGCTGGGCGGTCAAGGCGGCGGCGTCCATGCCGCTTGAGAGAAGAAAGAAAGGAAAGAGGAGCAGTCAGCGACTACTCGCACGAAGCGAGCAGTTTCTTAAGATCGCACTCCAACGCCTCGCGCTCTTTGGCATCGATCACTGCAAGGGCGACACGCATCAGGGATGCATCGGCGGCAGACTCCTGAACCTGGTCGGGGCGCTTGCTAAAGCTTTTCCCGGCAGCCTTCCGATCGGTCGCGCCGTTCAGTGCGGTGGCTAAAGATTGTCATCGGACTTTGCGCTGGCTTTGGCCGCCTCTTCGCCCGCGATCAGGTCCTTAACCGTTATATACGCACTGTACGTAGCATCCTCGATCTTTTCCAAAACATCATCAGGGTCGCAAGTGCCCCAAGTTTCTTCGAGGACTCGAGCCAATCCCCAAGCAGCGCTGAGCAGGACGTCAACGTCCTTTAGATCTAAATGATCGACCGTAAAGGGATAGTCCGCGCACTCCAGTAGATACGTGTCAACTGCGCCAATTGCCTCAGCCACGTATGGCTCAAGATCGCAATGGGGTTGGAGGGCGCACAGCGCCTTGTGCGGATCGGTCGGCTCGATCCAATACAGCGTTGTCGCATCCTCGCATTTCTCGAGCGGATAACGCTCAACCGCCTTCTCCCAACTTTCATACCAAGGATCGGCATCGCCGTCCGTCATCGACCTGCAAAGATCAATCGCCGCAGAAACAGTCGCACACGAGCATCTATAACTGGCGCCTTTCCTAAAATCATCATTGAGCTCGTCGTCGCCAGACAGCCTCGCCTCCATGATCAGAAACGGGCCGTCATCATCTGTAATGCTCATGGGATAGTTGTCACATTCGTAGTACGGATACATTTTGTCTCCAATCAACCGTTCGGTCACATTAACAAGCAATATCAAAACCGCGCTCACGCGGAGGGTTGTCGTCCTCGATCCATTCGAGCCCGTCGTTCTCATCGATTCCGGCATCGGGGACTGACGACCATCTGAACTCGAAACCAAGCTGGTCAAGCTCATCGACTCGCTCACTGATTACTCCGTACGCATCCAACGCATTCTCGAAATCCTCCGAAGACACATAGCCGCGCTCGCACTGCTTGCGCATCTGGTGCAAACGACCCATGGCGGCAGCGATGATCTCGCGAAGAACGATAACCTCGCGCTCGCATACATCGATGTTTCCTTTGTTGAGCTTGATGCAATCGGACATAACGGCCTCCCTGGTTTTAAGCCTTTTCGCTTGATTCCATTGAACAGCCGCAAACAGCCGCGTAATATGACTTTTATCGGGTTTTAAATTTTGGCTGTTTGGAGCATTAATGCTTGATTCCGAAAAAGAGCCGTTTAGCTGGGGTTTCGAGGCTGGCTTTCTTCGCTCTCCCGTCAATCCCCGCATGCTTCTTCTTAACAGAACGCCAGAGATTGATTGCGCCGATGACGGAAACGCAACCGGCAATGCAAGCGCATGGAATCTCGTCTCCGTAGCCAACGACCTATTACGCGTCGACTTAAGCTCGCTTTTCAACGAGATTGGGGGCCACTTTCGTGAGCGAGCAAAATTGCGCTTTTACATCGATTTGCAGAACGCCATTCGTCAGCCCCCTGCTCCCCACGATGCGCAACACGCTTCGATGGACTACGCAGCCGAACCAGACCATGACGACTGGCTCGATCCAGACGATTCCGACCAAGAGTCCGCGCAAGCAGAATTGAACGAAGCCGAAATCGAAGTCAACCTTCAAAAACAAAAGGAACGCGACCTCGATTTCTTTGCTCCGATATTCGATAAAGCCATTACGCGCCATGCACACGGAGAGATATCTGGCATGGCCAGGTATCTCCTTGAAAATGTCTGCAGGCAGTGTGTCATGAACATCACAGCGATTCCCGACTATCGCTATTACAGCTGCTGGATGAACAACAACGCTATTGAGTGCAACGAAATCAACCGCCTGTACCGCGCGGTGATCACGACATCGGCCCAACTCAATAAGCAAGAAATGGCGTCCCTCTTCAGCTCCTATCTCAAGCTCGTGTCGAACGACATGGACATTACAACTACCAACGGCAAGACCGGGCTAACAGAACCGGTGCCGTATAAACGCGACAATCCAAGAGACAACTATCCAAAGGTCAACTCGCAGATAGAAACAGCTTGCGTTTGCACCAATACCGATCTCTTTCGAGCGCTTCTCATTGTTTTTTATCAGGAATGTCTGGAGCTTGCCCCGCTGCTTAAAAACACCGAGGCACCTAGCCTGCTCGCGCAAAACGAAGAGTTTTTCCCAGCCGCCATCAAAACAAGCGACCCGCGACAATTTCGATTATTCGATAATCAGCTGCCGGCAATCATCCGCTTTGGCGACGCTTTTGCATACGCAGCCAAAAAGCACTTGCCCGGAAACGAAACGGCTCAAAAGCTCGAAGAACATTTGAGCGATATAAAACGCATGAATAGCGCCCCCTTTATGCAGGCGTTTCGCAAGAACTATCTCGAGGCTATGCGCGAGAACCAAATCTACGCAAATGGAGACTTCCATACGTATGCAGAGCTTAACGACCAGGAAAACCTCAATAGGCTCGTAAGGCTTCAGGCTGTTATTGCAAAGGCAGGAGAGCTTTACTTCACCGAAGAGGAATGTTCCTTTGCAAGCCTTTATGCCCGCATCCTCCACGAGCTGCTGCTGTGCGGCATTATGCCGATAACATGCCAAACCTGTGGTTCGCTCTTTTTTCCGACCGGCCCTAACAGCAAGTACTGCGATCGATATAACGCGGCGACCAAGCTCTATTGCAACCCGCGGCACAACGCCAAAAAACATCTTGGTCGCAAATCACCCCGCGACGTCGCACTCAATATACGGAGAAAAGCCGACACGGCATACGAAAAGGGTTTAACGGATTGTGCCCACTATTTTGACAGCCTTGGCAATTTTGTTCTCGATGGTCTTGGCCCAACATACCAAGCGAGCGACCTAATTTCCGACGAGCTCTATGCGGCATGGCTGTCTATCGTCAACCAGCCCAATTGCAGGACAAAAATCAGGCGACCAGATAGGAACGGTTTTCCATACCCCGTACTGTGGTACGGATTCATCCTCAATGGCATACAGTATGTACAAGTCGAGTTTCCCGAAGCCGAGTACCCGGCGCTTTTTGAACGCTTGAGCCAGCTCGCCGAAAGCCCGCAATCAAAGTGCACGCTGAAGCACAAGGGACCCGGCGAGCACCCATACAGCTCATGGCTTATCAAGTTATACGAGTTGTTGGAGATCATTGCGCAAATTAATAGCGCCGACCAGGTGGCAAAGCCCATTCCATTGCTTGGAATAGATAGGGACGATTGTGTCTCGACCGACCCGACCGCCCAAGGCACACGGAGCGCGCCCGACGCATGCGTCTACAGCACCGGCACGATAGATAGCCTTAGCTTTACCGTGTATACGAAGGGATATGACCCGGAAAAGCGGGAACGAGCCTGATGTAGCGGCTTCGAGCGAAGCCGCCGGTCACGGGGTGGCACCGGGGCGCGGACGCCGCGGGCCATTGGGAGCAACCCTCCTCCGCTACCTGCGCGACGTGGCAGCGCCGCTGCGTCGTCCCTGTCGCCGAACATCGTCCTGAAGGCGCGGGCGGGTGTCCATGAACAGCCGCGCCCGCACTAGCCTGGGGGACAGCCGCCCCGCCACCAGCAGTGCGCCGGCACGCCTCGGCACCGCCAGGGTCTCCGCCTCCACGGGCAGGGCAACTTTCTCGATGACCTCGGCAGAGCACACGCCCGACAGGTCAACCCCGTTGTAGACGATTGGCCTCATGCGTTGCCCCTCGCGCGCCCGTAGGTGTTACCGCTACTCTGAAAATGACCAGATGATCACCCAACAATCTTTGGCGAGTGGGGGCTGAACGCATCGTTGCCGTTCTGTTCATCCACCGCCCTGCGCCCCAGGCTTAAGGGTTCTGCCGCGTCATCTTCCACCCGCACGGACAGGACATAGTAGAAGTCGGCACCCTGATTCCCACGATCCCGCACGTAGCCAAGGTCGGCCAGGCGGTCGGCCAGCTCGTCCCTCGAAACCAGCTCATTCGAGGTTATGCGACACGCCACAGGCTCGATCTCGTAGGTGTTCGTCTGGCTTATGGCGTTCCGATAGAAGCGGAACCACGACGTGCGGAAGAGATCCTTATGGTGCGAGTAGACATGCCCGTCCTTAATGGCATAGAAGTAGAAGAGAAAGCGCCCGCCCTTGCGGAGCCTGCCGCTGCTTTCGAGAAAGTGATAGTAGTCATCGGGAGAGTCCCCTCGAATGTAGCCAATCACGAACGATTCGCCACCATGCCCGTAGGAGTCGCTATCCGTCTTGCCCGCGCTTGGAGGCTCAGCCACAACCATTTCGGTGAAGTAGCTCAGCCGGTTCAGCCGCGTATTGCTTGCCGTGTTCTCGCCGATGACCTTCTCTATGAAATCGCGCAACGCATTCTCTGCCGCCCTGCTGATGCTCGGCTTCATGGCGAAAGCGCCGACACCCGGCAAAATCTCCTCGAAGAGCCGGAATTGGCCCTTCTCGCCCGTTTCGCCCGACCCCGGATAAAGCACGTAGCTGCCAACCGTGCGCCGTATCGCGTCGTTGTACGTGTGCATCTTCAGCAGGTCACCGCGCTTGTAGGTGTTCGTGGTGGAGGCCGCCTTCTCCTCGTTAAGTTCCTCGCGCTCTGCCTCCTCGGTGCCCACATCCTTGCCGACAAGCCCCGTCAAGTCGGTGATGCGGTACTTGGCGTCGAAGTGGACGAATGCAACAGCTCCATCTTGCACTGCGGCTCGCTCGTTTGTATAAGCATCCGGGAATATCGCGAGCGTGTAGTCGGGTCTGAACGGTCTCGAGTACGAACCCTCGTAACGAGTGGCATGAAAGTCACGGGGCGAGAAGGTGCGGTTGTAGTAGAGGTTTACCTTCGCGCCGCACTGCGCAATCTGGAATGACTGGCAGGAGCGTGCGCCCTGCTTGAGGGATATTGACAGCCCACCGTCGGGATTCGTCCCGATAAATGGGTGGTCATCGGTGCTTATCGGCTCGCACCCCTCGATCCCCCTTACGATGTCGTACAGCTCAAAGAAGATCCAGTACTCGTAGAGGAGGGCCACATTCTTCGATTCGCCCTCGTAGATGTCATCCTTGCCCTTCCAGTCGAGCTGCAGCGCCATATCGAGCATGGAATATGCGAAGAAGATCTGCGAGTATCCCTCGCGCTTCTGCAACACCTGGTTGTTCTGAGGCATCATCTGCAGGGTGCCGACATCGTCGAAGAAGGCGTCGCTGAGTATCGTATCCAGCATGGCGTGCAGCGCGGCGGCTTCGCGATAACACTCCGTCTGCCGAGTATCGCCCTTCTCGGCATCCAGGACAGTCATCAGAGAGGTGCAGATCCGGTCAATCTCATGCAGGGCAAATTTCACAAACCGATTGGCGGGCGTGTCGAGCAGGTCGTACTTGCGCGTGACGCTGACCATCTGGGGGAGGTAGACGCCTCCCGCATCGCCGCCGCAGTTCAAGCGCGTCCACATCCGGCTGTTCGAGAAGGGGTTCGTATAAAACCTCCGGGACGGCATGCCAGCCCCAACCGACCGCAGCTCGTCCTCGTGATCCAGCGTCCTATCAGGGTTCCTCTTTATCGCCTCGAAGAGGGCTTGGAGGTTCGGTTCGTAGCAGAACTGCCGCAGGAAGACGAACTGCTCAAGCAGCGTCTCGCGATTCTCGTCGGCTTGCTTGTAAACGTTCGACGTGGAGCCCGAGTAGTCAAGGAGCAGCGCAGCGCACCTTGCGGCAAGCTCCTCGGTGAGCTCGATGTAATCGTCTTCATAGCCAATCTTGAGCGGGACGACTTCGAACTGTAGCATCGGCGCATCAGCTTCCTCGCCGAATCGAATCCTCGAACGCCCGAGATAGTTCACGAACTGGAAGGTGACACTATTGCCGTTTCTGTCGCACCTGATATTCTTGCCTTCGTTTTGGAACGAGGCGCGAGGATGCAGGCCACCATCAGGGGTCCGCCCGTATTCGAGCACATAACATGTGGTTTCGTTGATTCGAAGCGTGGGACTCCCGTCAAGACCGTCCTTGACGGCGAAGGCTGGTGTTGAACCAGCGCCATTCTGGGATGCTTCCGGCTTGAGACCGAAACACGTCAGCCCGGTTAGCCCGGTCTGCTGTTCCTCGTCCCAATCGACTCGGTCATGCGCACCGCTCTGGTAGAGCCTGGCTATTGTTCTTCCATCCGCTGCAAAGCGGATTGCGCCGATGCTGCCGTCCATAGGCTAGATGAAGCTCGCATACTGCACGTTATCGAGTTTCGCTGCCATCTGGCTTATCTTAACGGAGCTCAGCTCGCCATCGCATATGTCTTTCAGGCTTTTAAGCAGATTGCCGATCTCACGCTTGTTACCATGGAGCTTCGGCAGCACCTTCTGGACAATCTGCTCATCGACAGAACGCTCGAGTTCGTAGTTCTCGCCGTCAAGCTCGTGCGCGGCATTAACGTACATTCGCACTTCGCGCACGGTGCGGAAGGCAAACTCATAGCCGCATTTCTCCAGCTCTTCATACAGCTTGCCGAACTTCTCGAAGATGGCGTTAGCATCATCTTCGCTGATGTAATTGGCTCCCTCCCATATGTCCTTGGCGAGACGCAGAAAAGCCTGGGGGACGCCGGAAGCTGCGACGGCAACGTCCGGCGCATCCTCGATGGCTTTGAACCCTGCGAGGACTTCGGCCTTCGACGGCTTGAACTCTATGACGTTTGCCCTGTCGAGCACCTTGGGGCTAAACATGTAAGTGGTCTCATCGATGTTCACGGTGCCGACAACGAACAGGTTCTGCGGATAGGGCAGCCTGCCAGCACCGCCATCGCCGTACCCATCAAGCACGATGAGGTTATCCTCGCCGATGGTCTCCATGTGGCTGAGGAAGTCTGAGAAATACCGCTCGACATGGCTCAGGTTCATCTCGTCGAGGATGAGGAAATACGGAACCTCGGGGTTAGCGTTGGCCCGTTCGATGAGTCTCAGTATGCCGGTCTCTTCGTACGCGCCTTTGCCGCCGTCTGCAATCGGGTTGAAGAAGCCCAGCACCTTGGTGTTGTCGGTCCAGTCGGCACCGACCGGGACGAGCAACCAGTTTGGCTCCCCGTCTTCATCCAAGACCTCAAGGTACTTTGCAAAACGCTTGGAAATCCGCGTCTTGCCTGTTCCGCTGTTGCCAGCAAGGATGACAAAGGGCTTTGCCAGTAGTGACGTGATGTAGCGCCTGGAGAAGTCGGTTTTAAATTCAGCTGGAAGGTTGTTTAGCTGAAAAGTCCTCTTCTCTCTGCTTGATGCTTTCGATGAATTCTTTGCAGCAAGGTCGATTAGTTGATGCATTGCGGGCAGCACGTCATCGCCTTGTTCGTAGTCGATGCCCTCTTCGGCAATCAATTGGCTCGCTATGAGGTTTCGCATGAACTCAGCCACGCTGTAATCAAACTCAAGTTTCCCTGCGTAAACGTCAGCGAAATACTTGAATGCCGTGGTCAGGCTACCAGCCCTCATCTTGCATCCGCGATTGCAAAGGGCAATAAGATCGTCAATTCTCGACTTGTAGTCGTAATCTATCGCACCCGAAAACTGCCCGTCTTTGTATCTGCTTCCAGTGGCGAAGAAGAGTTTCGTTAGCTCCAAGATATATGCATCTTCGGAGACGCCCACAGGCTTTACTTCGGCTGCATCCATCCAGAATGTCCTTTCCGCAAAACCGTCCTCTTGCAACGGCGATGAATCGTTTACTTTGCCCGTCACTGGCAACAACAGCAGTGCGGCAAACAAGTTGCCGACATTTGGACGCTTTGCCCCGTCTCCTTGTATTTGCACACGTACTTTTCCGCCTTTTTTTGCAACGGGATAACGCGTGCCAAGGGAGACAACTTGCCCAGTAGAGGGTACGACTACTTCCAAGATGATTGCGTGTCCGATAATGTCAACTGCAGTCAGCGTATCCCCGTTTGCAAGAGAGCCTGAACCTTTGAGTTCGTACTGTCCAGCACCACCTTGTCCAACTGTTCTCCCGCGAACGGATAGCGTATTCTCGCTATATATAGAATTCGGAATGGGATAGCTCAAATTCCATTCATCGACAAAGGACATGGCAACCACCACAATTAATCTGCTGCATAGTCAGCTATGCATCTAGCAACGTACTCAGCAAGCTTAACTGGCACGGCATTGCCAATCGCCTGCTCAATGTCTGTCTTGGACCCGACAAACTCAAACTCTTCGGGGAAGGTTTGCAGATAGCTGCGCTCCTTGTATGTTAAGGCTCTCACACCTTCAGAAATATCAGCCTTGTCGGCATGATGCCTCTTATATGCTGGCGGTATCGGACGGTTGGTGCCTCGTACCGTTACCGCTGGCTCGTCAATCGTGAAGACGCCCCTACGCTGGAAGTTGCGTGGATGCATGTAGAAGTATTGCGTGCCGAGCGAATCGCCAAGGTAATCCCTGACGGTCATCTGCTTGTCGCTCAGCCTTGAATCCAAGAGTTCGCCGAGAAAGTCATCTTTATCACCAAGATGACCGACAAGGATAAAGCGCCTGCGAATCTGAGGCACACCACATAGACTGGCGTTGAGGACGCGCCTCGTGAGACCGTATCCAGCATTGCGGAATATTTCCAGCGCCTCGGGCAGGACGTCCATCCGCTCGATATTGTAAACATTCTCCATGACGAACCACTCGGGTCTGACGTCCCGAACTATCTCAGCATATCGGATGGTGAGATTGGCCCTTTTGCCGCGCTGTCTGGCGCCCGCAATGGAGAAGTCCTGGCAAGGGGGGCCACCGATTATCATCGACGGCGAATACTCTTCAATTTTCGGGACCGCTTCCGCATCGTAAAGATCGTATTTGAATGCCGGGTGGTCGAAGTTTGCCGAATAGATGTCGACAGCCGCCTGCCAGTTATCAAACGCCGCCTTTATGTTGAAGCCCGCATTCTGGAATCCGAGCGACATACCGCCGCATCCCGAGAAAAGATCAACGCAGTCCATCGCTCACATCCCTCCTGTACTCTAGTAGCGCTCGTGCAACGTAGGTGGCAAGGTTTACCGGTACGGCGTTGCCCACCATCTGGTTGATATCCGTCTTACTCCCAAAGAACTTGAAAGACTCCGGGAAAGTCTGGATCCTACTGCGTTCCTTTGGAGTCAAGCACCGGGCTTGACTGAGGTCCGCCGCGTCGTTGGGGTGAAGCTTGTAGTTCGGCGGTATCGGCCTGTCCACACCACGAATAGTGACCGAGGGCTCGTCGATGCTGAAGATGGCCCGCCTCGTGTAGCTTCGCGGAATTCTGAAGTAGTAATCAATTCCAAGCTCGTTACCGAGATACTCACGAATTGTCATCTGATGGTCAGAAAGGCCCTTCTCAAGATATGGGTCGAGGAACCCGTCGGGCGCCCCAAGGCATCCGATCAAGAAGTATCTCTTGCGAGCTTGGGGGACCCCGCACAGGCTTGCATCCATCACTCGCCCACTCAAGCCATAACCCTGCGCTTTGAGGGTGGCCCGAATCGCTTCCATGGATTTGCTCGTTCGAACGCGTGGGACGTTCTCCATAACGATGAAGCGAGGCTTGCACCTCGCGATGATCTCGGCATATCTAACAGAGAGGATTGCGCGCCCACCATCCTCGGATCTCTTGCCGGCCTGCGAGAAATCCTGACAAGGAGGCCCGCCGATGATGATATCCGGAGCGAAGCCGGCAACTTCCTCGGATACGGAAACGTCGGAGAGATCCCTTTTGAAAACAGGATGCTGGAAGTTAGCGCGATAGACATCAATGGCAGCGTCCCAATTGTCGTAGGCAGCCACAACATTGACGCCAGCCTTTTCGAAGCCGAGGGACATTCCGCCGCAGCCGGCGAAAAGGTCAACTGCCGTTATGTTCCTCTCGTTTTCCACGCGCTCGGTCTCCATTTCGATAGATACAGACT
>WGSQ01000270.1 GCA_014871605.1 Collinsella sp.
ATATAATCTCCCGAATGCCCCGACGCAGATATGCGGTTGTGTCTCCCATGCCCCTCACGGTTAACCCCCGGCCGCTTAATTGGTCTGGAATCTATTTTAATAAAGAATCAATCTCAATATCAAAACCAAGCTCGAAATGCTGCTAATTCGACCCCAGTCGTCCACATCACGCCGAGATTTTGAGCCGCATGGCCCAGAAGGGGCACGCGCGACCTCTAGCTCGGCAAGGAGTGTTTTCAACTGCGCTCATTTAAGTACGTCCCCAATGAGTAAAACCACCCCCATTTCCCGTGCTAAGGAAATAGGGGCGGTTCACGCCGGCCTTTATCTTTTTCGACAGCCTTGTTTGGCTCGCGCTACACCAGGCGCATGGCCTCCTGGACAGTACCGTAAAGGTTGGCGTCGTTGCCGAGCTCGGCCACCTTTATCTGCGGCACAGGAATGCCAGCAAGGGTCCCTTCGTAACTCGCGAGGGCCAGCGGCATCTGCGCACGCAGGGCATCGACGAGCTCGGGATGGCACGAGATGCCGCCTGCGATCACAAAGACCTCGGGGTCGAGCACGGCCTGCAGGTTGATGAGCTGTCCGTCAAATGCGCGAGCGTAGCGGTCGAGCGCGCGCTGCGCCGCTATGTCGCCATCCGCGATCCACTCAAAGACGCGGCGGCCGTCCACCGGAGAATCCGCAGGCAGGCCCTTCTCGGCAACGGCGGCATCGCGGAGCGCGCGCCAACCGCCCGAGCCCGCAAAGGAGTTTTCCATGCTCGCGGCAGTCGTGACATCGTTGCGCAAGAAACTGAACTCGCCTGCAAAGCAGTGCGCGCCGCGCAGGACCTTGCCGTCGATGACGATACCGCCGCCGATGCCCGTGCCAATAGCGAGTACCACGCCAAAACGCGTCCCGCGCAGGGCGCCAGCCGCATACTCACCGAGTGCACAGCACTTACCGTCGTTATTGACGGCAACCGGCACCCCCAGCGCCTCGCGCATGAGCTTTCCCAGTGGGCAGCCATCCATAAACGTGAGCGCACCGCCGCGATGGATCGTTCCGGTGACATCTCCCTCGTAAATACCGCCGGGTGCGCTCACGCCTACGGCGTTCACGCGCTCGCGGTACGGCTCGACGAGCCCGATCAACGCCGAAACGGTCTCCTCAGCCGTGGTAAAGCCCGTCGGCAGGCTCCCGCGCTCGCGGATGGAAAAATCCTCGCCCAGCACAGCCCATTTAACGGCCGTACCGCCCACATCGATTCCAAAGAACTCCTGCATATTCGTCCCTCATGCGCCATAGCCCCGGAAGCGCACCGCCGCGACCACCACAGGGGCTGTCCCTTATGATGGTCATACAGCAAATCGCGGCCGGAGCCGATTTTCTCTCTATTTTACGCCCCTACTTTGGTCAGACGAAGCAGCATATATTGTTTACTAGGGAGTTCGATGCGGAACTTGCCCTCAAAGGTTCCGGGAAGCTCCTCCTCCGTCATGCCCCATGTGTCTACGACACTCACCTTGTAACGAGCGCCCGCCTCGCCCTCAAACTCACGAGACCACTCATTTAAGTACGTCCCCAATGAGTAAACAAAGGGCGCGACGGAATGGCTCCCCTTGGCAGTTTAAAGCTGTCATGCAGGAACCATTCCGTCGCACCCTCATGAAAGGGACTGGGTTGTAAATGTTGGAGAAGAGCCGTTAGTGCCCAGGGGTCAGGATCACCAGGGCGTCGTGCTCAAAGGGATGCTGAGCCACGCGCACGGTGCCGTCGCCGTTGTCGCGGACGGGCAGCTTGGCGATGCGCTTGTCCTCCATGTCGAGGACCGTCGCCGTCCAGCCACGCGTGCCGTCGAGCTTAAACTTGAGCGCCGTGGTGCGCGGCAGGTACGTGACGACGCGATCGCCAACACGCGCCACACGAATGGCCTCGCGCGCGTCATCGAGGAGCTCCTGCGCCGGAACCACG
>WGSQ01000271.1 GCA_014871605.1 Collinsella sp.
CGGTCGGAGCCGCGTACGGTTTCGGCGGCAATGACCCCCAGACCCTCAATGCGATTCTCACCCATATAGTACGAACGGCCGAGCAGCTGATAGCTGCCGCAGATGGCGAGCAACGAACCGCCATCCTCAACATAGGATGCGACCTTGTCTTTTTGAGCGAGCAGTTCATGTGCGACCGCCAGCTGGTCGCGGTCGGAGCCACCGCCCATCATGACGATATCGGCATCGGTCAAATCAAGCGTTTCGCCCATACGGACCTCGTCCACGCGCACGGGAATGCCGCGCCAAGCGCAGCGGCGCTCGAGCGCGATAACATTGCCGCCGTCGCCATAGAGGTTAAGGGCATCGGGATACAGGTAGACGATGCGCAGCGGGCGCGAAAGCTCGACTGGCGCGATGCCGACAGGAAGAGCGCTGCCGTCGGCACGGGCTATGGCGCGGGCAGCAACAGCGTCGGCAGTGGCGCCCTTCAGTCCGTCGAGTTCCTTGACCAGCGGCGGGAAGGCCGTGTAGTTGGCGACGGCGTAGAAGGTGTCATCGGCGGCCTCGTCTGCCACGGCGCCAATTGCCTGCGCGACGTCCGAGATAATCGCGGCATCGATGCCGGCGTACTTGAGACGCACCTGCATGTCGTGCGCACGCGTGCCTCCGGCAAAGGCGACAAGACCCGGCGTGTCGGCGATGCGCTCGAAGTCGACATCGTAGATCCACGAGACATCGTGGCCGTCGGCATCGTTATCGTTTAGGAAGAAGGCGCAGAGCCTGCCACCTGCCGTTTTAATGGACTGGATCTGGCGATCGAAGCCCACGGGATTCTTGGCCAGGTTGGCCTCGACGGTGCGGCCGGCAATATCCCAGCGGCCCATGCGTCCGCCGGCGGGCACGTAGGCATTAAGCGTGGGCTGCAGGTGCGCCGCGTCCACGCCCAGCTCGTGCGCCGCAAAGAAGGCGGCGGCGACGTTATAGACCATGTACAGGCCGTTGTAGCGCGTGGCGATGTGCACGGCGGGCGTGCTGGAATCAGATCCAAACACCAGGTCAAAGCCGTAACCGTCGCAGCCGAGCTCCACGCTCGTCACGCGACGGACAAGCGCAGGACGGGCCCAACCGCACGAGGGGCAACGGTAGGCGCCGAGCTGGCCGTATTGCACGTAGTCATACTCCAGCGGCGCGTTGCACTGCGAGCAAAAGCGCGAGTCGCTAATGCGGTCAGACTCGGTGTTGGTGGCGCCGTCGATGCCAAAGGCAATACTCGCGTTGGGAACGCGCGCGGCGATCGCGGCACACAGCGGATCGTCGGCGTTATAGATAAGCGTCGTTGTCGGCGAGAGCTCCAACGCGTGGGCGATGACCTCCTGGGTGTGATCGATCTCGCCGTAGCGGTCTAGCTGGTCGCGGAACAGGTTGAGCAGCACGAAGTACGTCGGCTTGAGCTTGGGCAGGACGCGCACGGTGTAGAGCTCATCGCATTCAAAAACGCCCACGCGCTTGCCGCTGCTGGTGTGCTTAAGGCCGCTGCGCGCCTCGAGCAGTGCGCCCACCACGCCCGGCTCCATGTTGTTGCCGGCGCGGTTGCATACCACGGTGGCGCCGCTGGCGGCAACGGCGTCGGCGAGGAGGTTCGAAGTGGTGGTCTTGCCGTTGGTGCCGGGGATCACCACGCTGCGGTCGACAAGGCCCGCGAGGTCGCTCAGCAGCTCGGGGTCGATCTTCATGGCGATGCGGCCGGGGAGTACGCCGCCCTGGCGCTTAAGGACGGAGCGCAGCCCCCAGCGGGCGATATCGCTCGAGGTGCAAGCAAGAGATGAGCGGAGATTCATGAAGCCGTTCCTAACGTGAATGACATGGTCGTGGCGTTTGCGCCGTTAAAAGCCGTAACGGCGCGCAAATTCCTGGGCAAGCTGCGATACGTCTTCGCAGGCATTGGCCCAGG
>WGSQ01000272.1 GCA_014871605.1 Collinsella sp.
GTCCCACGCTGCGCAAGCTTGTGACGGCAGCGAAGTTCAACCCTAGTTTGCCGTACCTGTCGTTCCTCTGCATCAACTTCGATGCGCCGGTGGTCCAGGAGGCGGCCAGCTGGTTTCTCGACGCAGTGTTTCTGAACTATAACAGTTCCTATCTGGAGCGGATGCTCGAGCAAATGCTCGACGAGGGCGACTCGCGCGAGGTCACGCGTTTTTTGCGCGCCTTTGATGTGCGTATTGATGGCTTCAGAGTGGAGAGGGCGCCGGAGTGGCGCGGCAAGCGCGTCTTCGTGAGGCACGAGGTGGGCGGCAAGGCGTACGAACTGCGTTTATCCGAGGAATCTGCCGGAACCCAGAAGCTCATGGGGTTGGCTGCGTATCTGATGATAGCGCTTGAGCGTGGTGGCACCGTTGTGGTAGACGAGCTCGACGCCAAACTGCATCCGAAGCTTCTCCGCTATGTGATTCTGCTGTTTAAGGATCCTGAGGTTAACAAGAGTGGCGCGCAGCTCATCTTCTCGTCCCAGGATGTGTCAACAATGCGAAACGATGTGTTCCGCCGTGACGAGATATGGTTCGCTGCGCGCGGCGAGGGGGAGGCGAGTCAGCTGTGGTCGCTCGCCGATATCCACGAGGCTAACGGCAACTTGGTTAGCAAGAACGCGGCTTTCGACAAGCAATACCTGTCCGGTCGCTACGGCGCCGATCCGTATCTCACCCGCATCGAGGAGTGGGATTAGCATGGTGGCGAAGAAGTCGAAGGGCTGGCGTAGTGGCAAACGCGAGGTTCGCCCGCGCATGGTGCAGATGACTCGCCACCTCGTGGTGACCGAGGGCAAGGAGACTGAGCCTCGCTACTTTGAGGGTGTGCGCGCCGCTTTGTGTGCGGCAGACGAACGCAAGGTTGCCGTTATCGTTAAGGGAACGGGCAAACACACGCTCGACCTGCTCGACTTTGCCGTCGAACACTGCCGCTATGCGCCCGAGACGTTCGACCACGTGTGGCTCGTGTTTGACAAGGATGACTTTCCTGCGTCCGACTTCGACGCGATGGAGCGTAAATGCACTAAGCTCTCCGATGGCTCGAGGACCTTCCACGCGTTGTGGTCGAATCCCTGCTTTGAACTGTGGCCTCTTCTGCACTTTCGTTATACGTCTGCCCCCATGTCGGCCGCGGAGTGTCAGCGCGCCCTTGCTCAGGCGATGTCTAAGGACTTGGGCATCGAGTACCGCAAGAACTTGGGCGGGCTGTTCGAAGCAGTGGACAATAAACGGGGCGAGGCACTTCAGCGTGCTGGGCGCCTCGATACGCACCATAGGGAGCTGGGTAACCTCAAGCCCTCTTTGCAAAATCCCGCAACCAAGGTGGGCGAGATTTTCGATGTGATTGGGCCGTATCTGGTTGGATAGCCGGGCTCGATCGGGCTCGATAGGACTGGAGATTCATGAAAGATGTTGCTTTGGGTTGCCTGCCGTCTTTAACTGGATTGACCTTTTGGGACCCGATAGGATACTAGAGCAAACCTAGCGGTATTGACGCGGTCAACATACGGGCCTGCGTCCTGCGGAGAGGCGGCTTTTCTTTTGAATGGCCGCCTCTTTTTATTATTTGTTTGGATGTAAGATTTGGCCTGTCGAAACTTACATCTCAATTGAGAAAAGGCGAAATTGCGGGTGTTTTTCTGCTTGCATGTAACTCTACTGACGCGTGCTCGCGCAGTTCTTGTTTGCCGCGCTTCTCCGGTAGAGGTTTGACAGGGGCGGGGCCTTTCCTTAAAGCTCTAGCTGCGATGAGGCCCTGCGACGGTATGTCCGGCTTGGTCCGTGGAAGCCGCCGATAGGCGGTTTTTGCGTTCAAGGGGCTATTTTCCGAGGAGTATTTGTCGCGTTTGGCTTCCGGACACTCGCTTTTAGCGTGTTATTTCGGAAG
>WGSQ01000273.1 GCA_014871605.1 Collinsella sp.
AGAGCGCTCCCGCAAACTGCCTCTTGACAACTTATAGGAGCGTCGGTTTTAATTTTGCGATTCACGGTATGGTCGGGGGTATTCACGAAAACGTAGTAGATAGGCCCATTTCGTGGCAAGCGAGTCAACTCGGGGCGCAGGGCAGCCAAAAAAGCCCCGTCTCAAATTGACTGCTATTGAGTTGCGGTGATATACGGACTGTTTGAGGCTTCTGGCTTGTAAAACAGTCCGTATTTCACCGCAACTGCTGAGGGGATGGGTTAGCGGAGCAGGCCGGCTACTTCGCCGGCTAGGGTGATGGTGCCGGCTGCTACGAAGGACTCGCCCGCGGCATCGAAGGCAGCGAGGGCCTCGGAAACGCTGGGGTACACGCCTGCGAGCTTATCGGCGTCCACAAGGGCGGCGAGCTCCTCTGCCGGCAGGGCGCGATCGGAATCGGTCTGCGTCACGACCACACGGGGGAACGCCGGAACCAGAACGTCAACGATACCCGCCACGTCCTTATCGGCCAGCGCGGCACACAGCAGCGTGGGGCGATTCTCCACGCACGGATCGATCTCGTCCAGCGCGCTCACAAAGTTCTCGCAGCTCTGAGGGTTATGGCAGGCGTCGATCAGCTTGAGCGGATCAGTTCCCAGTACATCAAAGCGGCCCGGCGTGGGGCAGCCCATAAGCGAAGCATCCAGCGCCTCGTGGTCGAGCTCGCGACCCAGATACCCCTCGCAAAGCATAATCGCGCACGCGGCATTCTGCGGCTGATAGGCCGGCTTGACCATGCTCGAAGTGTAGATCGCGCGCGACGTGGTGCAGCTGAACTCCACCGTATCGCCCACGTGTGCCGGAAGTTTGGTCGTCGTATGGCTCACCACGAGCGGCACAATGCCGCACTCGCGACAACGGGCATCCATCACACGCTGAACGCTCGCCTCGTGCGTGCCCTCGCCCAGCACAACCAGGCGTTCGGGCTTAATGACCGCAGCCTTCTCACCCGCAATGGCCTCGAGCGTATCGCCCAAAATACGTGTGTGATCGAGCCCAATGCCGGTAATGGCGACGGCCACGGGATCGGTCGCACTCGTGGCATCCCAACGCCCGCCCATGCCAACCTCGAGCACGGCTACGTCCACGCAAGCCTCGGCAAACACCACCAGTGCGGCAGCCGTCAACAGGTCAAACGGCGTGATGGTATACGCGCGCTCCCCTGCCGCCAAGCGATGAGCATTCACGCGACGCCCCGCCTCAACAGCGGCCGAAACGCCACGTGCAAACGCCTCATCGCTCACGACGCGTCCATCGACCTCCATGCGCTCGGGATAGCGTACCAGCTGCGGCGACGTATACAGCGCGGTCTTTAACCCCTCGCCGCGAAGGATGGCAGCAGAAAAACGCGTGGTCGAAGTCTTGCCATTGGTGCCGGCAACCTGAATGCAATCAAAGTACTCGTCCGGACGTCCCAGCTCATCGAGCATATCGACAACCGTCTCAAGCAGAGGACCAGCATCCCCAGAAATCCGCCCCGTATCAGCAGCCAGCTCAACAGCCTCATCAAACGAAAGCAACTCAAACGAGAAAGGAACGACATAAGACCCAGAACGCTTAGCCATAACCCAAAGTCCCCCATAACAGAAAAAGAGGCCCACCAAAAAGAATGAGCCCCTCGCGTTGACAATATCAGCCTTTATCCGCTTGCAGCGAGATCAAGGCCACAACCAAGTGGCCCCAACCTACCAGTTGTAAACAACCACGTAAGCGAACTAGGAGCGGCCCGACGCTTTGCTCGCCGCAAGTTCCGCACGCAAAGGACAGCACTTAATGTGCTGTCCGTCTTGCGCAGGACTGTCCGCAGCGGAGCGCAAAGTGTCGGGACGCGGCCCCCAGTCCCGCCTACGAGAAGTCAGCAAC
>WGSQ01000274.1 GCA_014871605.1 Collinsella sp.
GGCAAGACCGGCGACCGCGGTGACCGTGTCCTCGGGGATGCAGAGCTCAAAGCGGACGGCTATGTGGGCGAGCATGGCGGTCATGGCCTGCTCGTCGGCCTGGGCGTCGCGCACGGCTTGGACAAGCTCGGTCATGGGAATGGGCGAAAGCTGGATGTTGAACTTCTCGAGCAGCTCGCCCTCGTTGCACATGGTCGACCAGAAGTCGAACGGACGGGTGGCCATCTGCAGGATGCGGGTATGTTTGAAGGTCTTGACCACGTTGCACACGGCCAAGAAGTCCCAAACGCCGCGCTCGAACTCGGGGTCGGTCAGGCGGCAGTTGGTCATGTAGGTGAAGGGAACCTGGAAGCGACGCAGGACCTTGCCGGTGGCGAACAGGCCGCACTGGCTATCGCGCAGGCGCGTGCCGTCGGGCTCGGGGCGCTCGTCGCGCGGGCCCCACAGCAGCACGGGTAGGCCGAGCTCGCGGGCAAGGCGAGCGCAAACGTACTCGGTGCCAAAGTTGGCGTGGCACAGCATGATTCCGTCGACGCCCTCGGCGCGGAACTTCTTGACGATAGGCTCGATATGGCTGTCGTCGAACAGCAGGCCCTCGTCATTGATGTCGTCGATATCCACGATGTCGACGCCGATCTCGCGCAGACGATCAGCCGTCAGGCCGCGATACTTGATCGCGTCCGGCGCGCTAAAGATGCTGCGGCGCGTGGGCACAAAGCCGAGCTTGATCTTGTCCATGTACGTCCTCCCCTAATCACATGTTCAGTAAACAGACGTGTGTTTCGTTTTGTTCTGTTTACTAAATGTTTTACTCTTTTGTTTAATAGTCTAGCGCGAAATACCCGTAAACGGTAGAGAAATCAGCTTAAACGGCATGTAAACAAACTGAACATACAAGGGAAACAAAAAGAGGGCCCCGAAGGACCCCCTCTTGGTAGCGTTATGTATGGTTGCCTTTGGCGGACTTTTCCGCTCTGAGGTCTGGCGCCGTTCCGCCTAGATCTCGCGCACGCTTTGGCGCTCGACAAAATAGGTCGATACGGCTGTCTTGCAGGTATAGCTCTTGGGATTGCGGATGTTACCCACCAGGCGGCGCACCGCGATCTCGCCCACCTCGTGCTTGGGAACGTGCACCGTGGTGAGCGGCGGATTGGAGAAGGCGCCCAAAGACAGGTCGTCAAAGCCGATGATCGAGACATCCTCGGGCACACGTATGCCGTGCTCGTTCAGCGCGCGCATGGCACCTACGGCGAGTACGTCGTTCTCGGCAAAAAATGCAGTCGGTAAGTCGTCGCGCGAGACGCTGTCGAGCCACACGCCCATGTCGCGATAAGCGCCCTCGAGCGTGGTGCCCAGCGTGACGCGCCATGTCGGGTTGGCCTCAAGACCCGCATCCTCAAGCGCTTGGCGATAGCCGCGCTCGCGATCCTTAAAGTTGCGGATGCGAAGGTCACCTGCCAGATAGCCGATTTGCTTGTGACCCTTCTCGATAAGGTAGTCCACGGCACGCAGCACCGAATCGGTGTTGGCAATGACTACGGCATCGAAGTACTGACGATCGCTCCAGCCATCGAGCACGATCAGATGGGCAGCAGCGTTGGCGAACAAGGCATAGTCTTCCTCACCCAGCTCGGTACCCATCAGCACGATAGCGGCGGACGGATCGGAGATCAGGCCCTCGACCTGCGGACGCACAGCGTCCAGGTCGCTAAAGTCGAGCGAGACAAAGCTCGTGCTCATACCGTGACGACGTGCCTGGCGCTCTACGCCCTCGATAACCGCAGGATGGAAGGTGCTCTCATCCAGAATGGCGCCCGTCTTGCGCGCGAGCACAAACTGAATGCTCTCGAGCTGCGTCGACTGCTGATAGCCCAGCGACTGCGCACACTCCAGGAT
>WGSQ01000275.1 GCA_014871605.1 Collinsella sp.
CCCCCTGCACCAAAGGAGTGTCCCCAACTGCCGCCCCAATGACTACCGTGGCAACGCCACAGGTAGAGGACGGACAGTGAGCGGGCACCAGAGCGAACAAATTGGCATGAAAAGAGGACGGCATAGACCTTCTGGTCATGCCGTCCTCTTTGAATGACAAGTTGTCGCTCTGGTGCCCGCGCAGCGTCGAGCAGTTACGGCGTTTGGTAAAACGCCGTAACCCCCTAGCTCATCATGGCATTCATCATCTCGTTGGTTGCGGAATCGTCGGCAGACCACTCGCCGTCATCATTGCAGGAATACTTGAAGGTGACCTTGGTGTCCTTGGTCTTAGCAGCCTTGGTCACATCGACCATAACCTGACCGGCCATCTTGTACAGCTCGTCATCGGAAGGCATCGAATCGAGCGCAGCGACCTTCTCCTGGTACTGGGTGGCAAAATCCTCAACGATCTGGTTCATGGACTTGCAGGTAATGGTGACCTCGGCAGTCGCGGTGCCCTTGTCCTCGTCGACCGTCACGTCGCCGATCTTGTAGTCAAAGCCCTCGAGATAGCTCTTGGCGTACTCCTTGGGATCGATGCCCAGCTGCTCGAACTCGTCGCCCGAGGCCTCTTCCAGGCCGGCGAGGAAGTCGTCGCCACCGTTCTTGACCTCGTCAAACTGCGTCGAAAGATCCTCGGTGATGAGCTCCTCAACCGAAGGACCTCCGCAGCCGGAAAGCACAACCACGCACGCGACCAGAACAGCCATCAGGGGCGCAAGCAGCAGCTTCTTCTTCATGACATTCCTCCCAACAAGCGGCACCGCGCCTCCCGACGCGGTGCACGTCGTAACAATAAGGCCATACTAGCCGCTAACGAACACCCCCGGCAAAGCAAAGGCGCAGTCGGCTCGATTTAACGTCCGAACGGTTTACCGGTCCGCCCAACGCGCAATAAAACGTTCCGCCGCATTGTAATAAAAAAGGGTGGTCGAACGATTCGACCACCCTTGCACATCCTTTGGATGTCGCAGCCTACTTACGGACGACCTTAACGATGGCGTCACCAGCAGCGACGGCAGACTCGGCCTCGACGGCAAGCTCGACGTCGGCGAACTCGGCGGTGTTGGACACAGCCACGACGACGCAGTCCTTGTAGCCGGCAGCGGCGATCTTGGCGCGGTCGATCTTGAGCATGGGCTGGCCGGCCTTAACGACATCGTCAGCCTTGACGAAGCCCTCGAAGCCGTCGCCGTTCATGTTGACGGTATCGACGCCAACGTGCACCAGAACCTCGATGCCGCTATCGGACTGCAGGCCCACGGCGTGACCCATGGTGACGGTCACCTTGCCGTCGCAGGGAGCGTAGACCAGGTCGTCCTCGGGCCACACGGCGCAGCCCTTGCCCAGTACCTCGCCGCTAAAGACGGGATCGGGCACGTCGGCCATCTTGACGACCTTGCCCTTGACGGGCGAGCACAGCACGTCAGCGCCGGCAGAAGCAGAGATGGAGGCAGGAGCAGCGGCAGCCGCGGGCTCAGCCTTCTTCTTGAACATATCAAACAGACCCATGCGTTTTCTCCTCTTGATTAAGCGCAACGTTATGCGCATGCCTATGGTGATTATAGTGCCAAATGGCCAAATTGCTAAGGTGAGGGCTCGAATCGAGAGCCCTTCCCGGTAGTACTCGTGGGATGAGTATCTCCTTTGCATCGCGGGTCGATAAGCTGAGTATCGCCTGCGCAGGTTATGGAGCGCATGGAGGGGCTCTACCAGACCACGCTGGCCGAAACGCAGGAGCTGCTCGACCCCACGCAGCTTGACCACGCCGCCAAGCTTATCGCGAACGCCCGACAGGTCGACATCTACACGGGCTCGCACAACCTCTATCCAGCGGGAATGTTCC
>WGSQ01000276.1 GCA_014871605.1 Collinsella sp.
GCCAAATGAACGACCCTACACCCTCAGCTTTCAGCTTCAGCAGCAAACAGTTCCGTTCGGGGCACTTCGTGAAAAGGCGCGTCTAGACTCACTCGCCCATCCCCCATCGCTGGCGGACTTCCCGGGCGCATGGTTTTCACTGGCGACAGACCCGACAAAAAAGGCTCCGTTCCAGTCATTCGGAACGGAGCCCAACGCCTCACCTTATCGCTGCGACGCTATCGGCCGCATACCCTAGATGTTAAGGCCAGCCTCGTAGCCCTCGCGGCTCGCAACCAAAGCGTTGCCGGCCTTGACGGCGCAACCGACCACCTGAACGTTATCGCAGTACTTACGTGCGGCCTCCTCGAGCGGGTTGTATGCCTTGTAGCCAAAGGCCGAGATCACGGTCGCCGCCGGCAGGCTGTGCTCGACGCCTTCGGCGTCCTTGTACACTACGGCGAAACCCATGTGTGCATCCTCGTCCTTGCCGGCCTCGCCCGACCAGCTGGCGATGGCGTTATCGACCTCGACACCGGTCTCAACGCGCTGAACGGTAGCATTGACGTGGGATTTGACCCCCGCCGCCGCCATCATGTCCATAAAAGCACCCTTGGTGATAGGCATCATGTCGAGGCAAAGCTCGCCACGCATTTCGACCACCGTGACGTCATCGCGATAGGCAGCCACAAACTCTGCGGTCTCGGCACCGACCTCGCCGCCACCGCACACCACGACAGGGCCGGGCTTGACGGCAACATGGCCCAACAGCACATCCTCTGCCGACACGGCGTTCTCGATACCCGGAATAGGCGGCGTGAGCGGCTTGGCGCCCGTGGCGACAACCACGGCATCGGGCGCGAAGTCCGCGATAAGCTGCTCGTCAACTTCGGTATTGAGATGCATGGGCACCTCGAGGGCCTCAAGCTCGGCGCGCAGGGCACTCACATAGGTCGAAAGCTCGCCCTTGCCCGTCGGGTAGGCAGCCGAGCGGAACTGTCCGCCAAGCGATTCTTGCGCCTCGAAGACCTCCACGGCATGGCCGCGCTCGGCAGCTGTCTTGGCAGACTGCAGACCCGCGGGGCCGGCGCCGATAACCATGACGCGCTTGCGATCGGGCTCGGCAACGGGCGCCATGTCGTTCTCGTACTCGCGGCCGACGCGCGGATTGACCAGACAGGTAACAGAATCGTCGGCATAGAGTGGGAATTCGCAACCCTGCAGACAGCCGATGCACTGATGGACCTCGCACATACGGCCGGCACGTGCCTTGGCAGGCATATGCGGATCGGCGAGCGATCCACGACCCATGGCGACAAAATCGCAGGTGCCCATCTTAAGAAGCGTATCGGCCATGCCGGGATCGTTAACGCGATTGGACAGGATCACGGGGATGCTAACGACCTCGCGAATCTTGGCGCAGCGGTCGGCGTTTACGGCATGTGGGGTAAACATAGGCGCGATAACCTGATCGGTCGGTTTGCTCGCGTACATGCCGTTGGAGCAGTTAATGGCATCAAAGCCAATCTCCTCCAAATGACGACACAGCTGCAGCGTCTCGGCAATGGTACGGCCTCCGGGAACCAAGTCGTCGCTCGAGATGCGCACGATCATCGCGAAGTCCTCGCCCACGTTGGCGCGCACGGCCGCGGCAATCTCGTCGACGATGCGTACGCGATTGCAAAAACTGCCACCGTAGCAGTCAACGCGACGGTTGACCGCCGGCGAGAGGAACTCGGAAAGCAGGTAGCCATGGGCACAGTGAAGCTCCATGCCGTCGAAGCCAGCCTGTTGGGCACGTGCCGCGGCGGAGGCAAAATCAGCCACCAGCTGATGGATCTCGTCAATGGTCATCTCGCGAGCAAGATTCTGGCAAGCGGGGCAGGTAGTGGCGCTGGGCGCGAC
>WGSQ01000277.1 GCA_014871605.1 Collinsella sp.
ATGGCAGATGTTCATGAGCTGCTTGATACTTGGATTGCCAATGTCAAGGACGAGGAGCTCCTCGCTGAGCTTAACACGATGAAGGAGCAGGGTGATGAGGACGCCATCACCGACGCTTTCTTCCAGGATCTCGCCTTCGGTACTGCCGGTCTTCGCGGCACTATCGGTGCGGGCACTAACCGTATGAATATCTATACGGTCGGTCGTGCGACCCAGGGATTCGCTGACTACCTCAATGCGACCTTTGAGCATCCGACGGTCGCCATCGCTCGCGATAGCCGCAATAAAGGCGAGCTGTTCGTTAAGACTACGGCTGCCATTCTTGCAGCAAACGGCGTGACTGCCCTCGTGTATCCCAAGATTTCTCCTGTGCCGACGCTCTCCTGGGCCGTCCGTGATCTTAAGTGCTCCGGTGGCATTTGCATGACCGCTAGCCATAACCCAGCGCCGTATAACGGCTATAAGGCCTATGGCCCCGATGGCTGCCAGATCACCAGCGAGGCCGCCGATGCAATTTCTAAGGCTATCGCCGAGACCGATACATTCACCGGCGTGAAGTCCATGGACTTTGATGAGGCTCTTGAGCAGGGTCTGGTTAAATGGATCGACGACTCGTGCCTCGAGCGTTATTACGACGCCGTTCTCGCGCGCGGCGTGACTAACCTTTCTGCCGAGGAGATCGCTGGCGCTCCGCTTAAGCTCGTCTACACTCCGCTCAACGGCACCGGCCTCATTCCTGTTACTACGGTGCTCGAGCGCGCTGGCATCACCGATGTCACGGTTGTTCCCGAGCAGAAGGAGCCTAACGGCGATTTCCCGACCTGCCCGTATCCTAACCCCGAGATCCGTCAGGCCATGCAGAAGGGCATCGATCTCTGCGAGCAGGTTCACCCTGATTTGCTGCTTGCAACCGATCCCGACGCCGACCGTGTTGGCGTTGCCGTTAAAAATGGCGATGACTATCTGCTGCTGACCGGCAATGAGATGGGCGTTCTGCTGCTCGACTATATCTGCAAGACCCGTGCTGCCCGCGGTGAGGACCTCACTAAGAAGGTTGCCGTTACTACTATCGTTTCTTCCGCCATGGTTGACGCTCTGGCCGACGAGTACGGTTTTGAGCTTCGCCGCTGCCTGACGGGCTTCAAGTACATCGGCGACATCATTACTTCTCTTTCCGATGCTGGCGAGGTCGATCGCTTTATCTTCGGTTTCGAGGAGAGCTACGGCTATCTGGCCGGCGACCACGTGCGCGACAAGGACGCCGTGAGCACTTCGCTTCTGATTTGCCAGATGGCGCAGTATTACAAGCTCCAGGGTAAGAACCTTGCCGATGCGATGCACGAGCTGTACGAGAAGTATGGCTACTATCACAACAAGACGATTTCGCTAAGCTATCCGGGCGCTGAGGGTGCGGCAAAGATGGCCGGCATCATGGCTGGTTTGCGCGAGAACCCGCCCGCGGAGCTCGCCGGTTCCAAGATTGAGGCCGTCGTGGATTACAACACCTGCGTGAACGGCCTGCCGAAGGCTAATGTCATTGAGTTCGATCTCGAGGGTGGTAACAAGGGTATCGTCCGTCCTTCTGGCACCGAGCCCAAGATTAAGCTGTACATCTTCGCTAAGGGCGCGGATGCCGCCGAGGCTGATGCAGCACTTGACGCGATCGAGGAGTCCGGTCGCAAGCTCTTGGCCTAAGGCTTTGAAAGCCTATTTCTATAGATAGACGGAGGAGGGGATCTCGGAAACGAGGTCCCCTCTTTATTACTTTTAAATACAGCTGAGAATCCCAAACTGTGTAGGAAATGTGTACGCCCAGATTCCCGCCCCCGGCGCCCCTCCGGTCTGGCAATATATCTCCTTGCCGCGCGGC
>WGSQ01000278.1 GCA_014871605.1 Collinsella sp.
CGGCAACCAGGCGAATGAGCGCATACATCAGGTCCGTCACGCTCTCCAACTCCGGAGAGATCTGGCGATGCCCGCGCACCATGAGTGGCAGGCGATCGTGCGGGCAGCTCGCGCCGCGCTTGATGGCCATGAGCGCGCCGTCCACATCGCGCTCCCCCAGCTGATCGGTGCCGCGGATGCCGCGGAACTCCTCAACGCGCACAGGATTGCGCTTGACGAGCGCCAGCAGCGTGTCGTCGGACATGACCCACTTGCGCGGGATGTTACGGCGCTCGGCGCGGTCCTCGCGCCAGGCGGCGAGCTCGCGCGCGATGCCCAACTGGTGACGGCTGCACGAATTGATGCGTTTGACCTTGCGGAACGCCTCGTGGCGATCGGCGCGATAATGCGACTCGTCAGCCAGCGGGCGCAGCTCGTCGAGCACCCAGTCCACACGGCCCAGCTCGCGCAGGCGGCTCATCATCTCGGTATAGGCGACGATCAGGTACTTGACGTCATCGATCGCGTACTCAATCTGCTTATCGGTCAGCGGGCGACGCGACCAGTCGGTCAGCGACTCGGTCTTGGGCAGCGAGACGCCGCAAAACGTCTGCACAAGCGCGCCATACGAAATCTGCTGGCGCTCGCCCAAAAAGGCGGCGGCGACCTGCGTATCGAAAATCGGTCGTGGCAGCACGCCCACGGTATGGAGCATGACCTCCATATCCTGCGAGCACGCGTGGAAGACCTTGGTCACGCTCTCGTCGGCCATAAGCTCGGCCAACGGCGAAAGGTCGTCGATCACCAGAGGGTCGACCGCCACGCTCTCGGCAGGGGTGGCAATCTGAACCAAGCACAGGCGCGGATGGAACGTGCGCTCACGCAAAAACTCGGTATCGACGGCAATCGCGTCGAACTCACGGGCGCGCTGGCAAAAGTCGAGTAGAGCCTGATGTGTGGAAATGTACATATCAACCCATCGAATAAGGTTAGGCCCGAAAAACACGGGTAGGATATCGGCATTGCCTTACAACTATACTCGGTTAGTCACAGAACGGGAACGTAAGTATGCGCTGCCTTATCATCCACAACCCGGCATCGGGCCCCAGCTCAGATGAAATCTACGCATTCACGCACGCCCTCGCGCAGGGCGGCGACGAGGTCGTGATGCGTTTTATCGGCGATGGCATGGAGCCCGAGGACGCCGTGGCAGACGTGCGCGAGTTTGATCGCGTGGTCGTTTCGGGCGGCGACGGCACCGTCTCCAACGTGCTCGACCAGATGCGCGGGTGCGGTGTCCCCACGCTCGTCTTCCCCTCCGGCACAGCCTGCCTGTTCTTCAACAACATCGGCAATGCCCCCGAGGCAGCGGCGCTCGCCAAGGCCTGCCGTGCCGGTCGCACGGTCAAAGTCGACATGGGCGAGCTCTTTTGGCTCGACGAGAACGGCAACGAGAAGCGCCACGGCTTTATCATCATCGCAGGCTCGGGCTTCGACGCCGAGATCATGATGAAGGCCGCCCCCACCAAAAACGACATCGGCGAGATCGCCTACTTCCTCTCCGCGCTCGCCACGCCCAACCCCACGGTGGCGCACTTTACGATTGAGCACGACGGCATTGTCGAGGAACTCGACGGCATCTGCTGCATGGCGGGCAATACCTCGGTCATCCAAAACGACATCAACCTGTTCCCCGACTGCCGTATGAACGATGGCATGGTCGACATTGCGGTCATCGAACCCGTGCGCACCGTGCAGCTGCTGCCTACCGTGATCACCGCTGCGCTTGACCCCGCCGGCAAGGTACTCGGGCGCCCGCAGTTCAAGATCATCCAGACCAAGGAAGCCAAAATCACCTGCACGCCGTCG
>WGSQ01000279.1 GCA_014871605.1 Collinsella sp.
AGGAAAGCACTTAATGTGCTTTCCGTCTTGCGCAGGACTGTAGAGCAGCAAACTTCATGCCCTCCGGTCCGCCCCGGGAGCCACCGCTAAGTTATCCCCCGGCATTCAGAAAATCTAAGTGCCAAAAAATAAGATTTTTTGACTCCGTGTTGTATAACCCGCCATTCGTGGGTACCATTCAACGCGTACGCAAACAAAAAGGGTTAATTCGCGTGGCATAACCGCGCGGCCCAAAAAGGAGGAGACAAGCATGTCGTCTTTGAAGCCGCTTGCAGATCGTGTTCTGGTCAAGCCCGACGAGGCCGAGCAGAAGACCGCTTCTGGTCTGTATATCGCCAGCAACGCTCAGGAGAAGCCGCAGCGCGGCACCATCGTTGCCGTTGGCGCTGGCAAGGTCAACGACAAGGGTGAGCGCATCCCCATGGACGTCAAGGTCGGTGACGTTGTCATCTACGGTAAGTTCGGTGGCAACGAGGTCAAGGTCGACGGCGAGAAGTATCTGCTGATGCGCGCCGACGACATCTACGCCGTCGTCGAGGCCTAGTCTCGTCAGAATCTCTGATTCGTCTTTGAACGCGATCGTCGCATAGGACTCGGAAGCGGCGACGCGAGTCACATTTCTTTTGGAGGATTACCTACCATGGCAAAGAACATTACGTTCAACACCGATGCCCGCGCTAAGCTCGCCAAGGGCGTCAACACTCTGGCCGACGCCGTTACCGTCACCATGGGCCCCAAGGGTCGCTACGTTGCGCTGCAGCGCACGTTCGGTGCTCCGACCATCACCAACGACGGCGTTTCCGTCGCCAAGGAGATCGAGCTCGAGGACAACATCGAGAACATGGGCGCTCAGCTGGTGAAGGAGGTTGCCACCAAGACCAACGACACCGTGGGTGACGGCACCACCACCGCAACCCTGCTCGCTCAGGCTATCGTCAACGACGGTCTGCGCAACGTCGCCGCCGGCGCCAACCCGCTGGCCATCCGTCGCGGCATCGACAAGGCCGTCAACGCCGCCGTCGCCGAGATGAAGAAGCAGGCCAAGCCGGTCGAGACCAAGGAGCAGATTGCTTCCGTCGGTACCATCTCCGCCGGTGACCCCGAGGTCGGCGAGAAGATCGCCGAGGCTATGGAGGTCGTGGGCAAGGACGGCGTCATCACCGTCGAGGATTCCCAGACGTTCGACATCACCATCGATACCGTCGAGGGCATGCAGTTCGACAAGGGCTACGTCTCCGCTTACTTCGTCACGGACAACGACCGCATGGAGGCCGTGATGAAGGATCCGTACATCCTCATCACTGACCAGAAGATCTCTAGCGTCCAGGACATCATGCCTGTTCTCGAGGCTGTTCAGCGCGCTGGCCGTGGCCTGCTCATCATCGCTGAGGACATCGATGGCGAGGCTCTGCCGACCCTCGTCCTCAACAAGATCCGTGGCGCCCTCAACGTCTGCGCCGTCAAGGCTCCGGGCTACGGCGATCGCCGCAAGCGCATCCTCGAGGACATCGCCGTCCTCACCGGTGGTCAGGCTGCCCTGGACGAGCTGGGCGTGAAGGTCGCTGACATCACCGCCGATATGCTCGGTACCGCTAAGTCCGTCACCATCTCCAAGGACAACACCGTCGTCGTCGGCGGCGCTGGCTCCAAGGAGGCCATCGACGCTCGTATCGCTCAGATCAAGGGCGAGATGGAGAACACCACCTCTGACTTCGACCGCGAGAAGCTCCAGGAGCGCCTGGCCAAGCTCTCCGGTGGCGTTGCCGTCATCAAGGTCGGCGCTGCTACCGAGTCCGAGCTCAAGGAGATCAAGCACCGCGTCGAGGACGCCCTGCAGGC
>WGSQ01000028.1 GCA_014871605.1 Collinsella sp.
GGCGCGACCATCGGCCCCGTGGCAAACCGCACCGCGGGCGCCACGATCACCATCGCCGGCACGGACTGGCATATGCCGGCCAACGAAGGCGTCAACAACCTGCACAGCGATCTTGAGCATGGTCTGCACAAGCGCGTATGGGATGTTGAACTCGACGAGGTCCACAACGCCGTGCGCATGACCACCTCGCTTGAGGATGGCGAGCTGGGCCTGCCCGGCAACCGCACCTTTACGGCCGTTTTTACCGTGACGCGCACCGGCGTCTTCCGCATCGAGTATGGCTGCGAGAGCGACCGCGCCACCTACGTGTCCATGACCAACCACACGTACTTTAACCTTGCCGGCCATAATGCCGGCATGGACTGCGAGCACTTCTTTGTTGCTAACGCTGCCCACTACCTGCCCATCAACGAGCAGAACATCCCCACCGGCGAGATTGCTCCGGTCGAGGGAACACCGTTTGACTTTCGCGAGCTGCGCCCCGTCGCTCCCGGCATGGAGGCCGACGACCCGCAGATTAAGCAGGCCCGTGGCTACGATCACTGTCTGTGCATCGATGGCTATCAGTACGGCCGCAATCTGCGCCGCGCGATGCACGTCGAGGAGATGTGGACCGGCCGCGAGTTGGACTACTACACCACTGCCCCGGGCGTGCAGCTCTACACCGGCAACTGGCTGGGCGACGAGCACGCCAAGGACGATGCTAACTATGGCTGGGGCGCCGGCTTTGCTCTCGAGGCCGAGATGTACCCCGACACGCCGCACCAGCCGTTGTTCCCGCAGGGCATTGTGGGCCCGGGTCACCCCTACAGCAATGTGATCGAGTACCACTTTATGAGGCACTAAGCCCACAATGCAACATATTGCACAGCAACGCCCGCCGGCACCACCGCCGACGGGCGCTGCTTCATGCCTAAATCCTTCTTTTCGATGCCACCGAATTGGTGACGTAACAAAACTATGCCGAATTACTACGATGAACCCACTATGTCCGACCACGCGCTGGTTTATAAAAAATTAGCAACTCGTCTACCTGCGGTTTTATTCTCTGCAAATTTGGCATGCTCGGCGATAGCCGATCAAACGTAGTAAATGGATATAGTTTTTGACAGGCGGCATCGCACGCGTCCCTCGCAAGGGAAAAATGATCCCTTTTCCTCCGTCCCCAAAGGATCAGTTGAACAGATTGCCGATAGGATCGGGGTTGGATCTGGGGAGGTAGCGGATTTCTAGTTCTATGCCGAGCTTTTGCAGCTCTCTGAGAACAGAGACGTCTGTGTCGTCTACGGCAACCGCGGGCGTTATGAGGCGCTTGTCCTCCCCTGCTTGCATGTGACCGATGCTGATCTTGGTAATGGGCACACCGCCCTTAACCAGCGCGAGTGCATCGGCGGGTGAGGCCACCATGATCAGAATCAATTGGCGCGGCGCCGCGGTATGAATGATATCGATGGTCCTTTGCACCGAGAAAAACCGTGTCCAAACGCCTTCTGGCGCCGCCACCCTCATGGGTGCCCATTGGCGCGAATCTGCCGCGATCTCATCGTTGACGATTAAAACAAGGTTGGAACCCACGGCGTCGATCCACCGCTAAACGTCTTGCCCGAAAAAAAACCGGTCATCGATGCGTGTGAGAAGAATCTTGGGTTGAGCCATGGCTGCCCCATTCTGTTTGAGACCCATACGAGCGGGACGTCGGCCACCAACTCAACAGCAGGTCAAGCGCCAAATGAACGCCGCAGACATCACGTCTCCAATATTAGTGCATTTAAAGTGAGAAAAGCCGTCAGAACACTTGCGCGGATTTGCGATGTCCCGTATCATAGACAGCCGTTGACGCGTCAGTTGCGTCACCATATGGCCGCCAGCGTAGCTCAGTTGGTAGAGCACCGCTCTCGTAAAGCGGGGGTCACCGGTTCGAGCCCGGTCGCTGGCTCCATTGCACAAGATAGCCGCCTTCGGGCGGCTTTTTTTGTTACCGATTTCAGGCGCACATCCGCCGGAATTCGCCCACTCGGTGGACTTCGGGTTTAATGCTTAGGGGCGGGGATTTACCAAAGTGAAATTTTAATGAAAAGAAACCCAGCTGCAACAATTGCCATGGCGAGGGCTCGAATTGGCCATATAGATCTAAAATAGTCACGATACCTTCTCTTTTGCTGAAACGATATATCTATACAAGGTTGTGAGCGGAAAACAAAAAATACGTCGATTGCTATCCGACAAACGGGTCTGGAATTGCATTCACCGGCATTTCGGGGCAGATTGATACACATGTACGAAAGGGAACCTATGTGGTGCGTTGGGTTGGAGCTGCTGCAGGCCCGATATGGATTGCGGTCTTGCGCCCCGATGTCCAAATAGGTTTCTCTCTCTAGACGGGAAGTTGCTCATGGACGCCATATATGACGGAGATGACTGGGTCGATCATTATACTTGGCGCCTGGTCGGCTCGAACGACAATGGGGTTGTGGTGTTTGATGGACTATGTCCAAAGCATCTCCATCCTTTTGTCTCGTCGTTAATTGAGAGTTCCGCTCGTGTTGCCCCCTACAGCTCGGCATCGCTTCATGATACGGACGTTTTGAAGACCATAAGGGAATCAATTGACGATGGCACGGTGAGCGGCCCGCTGTTTTCTCGGCTTGTGGGGCTAGATGAGATTGGCTCGAAACGACTGCTTGCGGGCGAAAAAGTGGAACTCACTTATCGGTCGATGATTTCAATCCTGCGGCTAGCCGATGTTCTTCGCAAATAAATCCAAGCAAAACGCCGCCGGCAACTCCCCTACTCAACAAAAAAGCCCCGCCAACCGCAATCCCCAAGGGAACCGCGATTAACGGGGCTCAAGCGCGCTCCTCAATGGAATCACGTCATCAGACGAGCAGCTCAGCCGAGCAGTGCGTTACTCCTCCCAGCAAGCGTCTGCAAGCAGCTTAAAGCAGATCTTCTTGACCGGCTGTGCGCCATCGCCCGGGAACTCGAGCGTGGGCATGTGAGGCTCGCCGGCAACAAACAGCGCGAACTTGTCGTCGGCAAGATCGCCGGCGATCGAAGCGTCGGAATCGACCAGATCGTAGTCGTCCTTCTCGTCAAACTCCTGAACCAACGTCAGGCTGCCCGTGGCAACCTTAAAGGCCTCGCGACCCTCGACATCGATCTGCAGGTCGTGATAGCGCTGATGCGTCTCATAGTGAGCCTCGGCCTCGGGACGCGTCGTGGGAGCCATGACGTTCGCATAGACCTTGTCGCCCAGAATCGGATGGCTGCCGACCTCGAGCTGCGCCGGGTCGTTCTCCTCGAGCCAGTCGATCAGCACGTCGAGGCCCTTGAGCATTCCGCGATACTCCTCGATATCGCCCAATGCACCGTAAATCATCTAAATCCCCTTTCGGATCGCTTCTTTGGCGGCTACTCGACAAACGCGTTACCGACGCTGTTGCCACCCACATACGCCTCGACCAGGGTAAGGTCGGGATTGAACACGACAAACTCGGCGTCGCGCCCCGGCATAATGCTACCGCACTTGTCGTCGACATGAGCTAGCAAGCGATGCCGGGGCCGTCACCCAAGCTCTTACAGCTCGGTCACGACAACGCCGTTGTAGACCTCGTCCCAACGGTCCATGACCAGATGGCCGGTCATGGGATCCATGGCGTTGAGCTTGCCGCAGGTATTGGCGGTACGCAGCACCGTCTCGTCGTCTGCGCCAGCAGCGATGGCATGCGCGAAGCCTGCGATAGTGGAGTCACCAGAGCCCGTGGCGTTAACGGCAGGGATATCGGGCGTCTTTGCGCGGAACGCACGGCCGTTATGGAAGCCCACGGAGCCGGCGGCACCCATGGACACGACGACCCAGGGGATATCGGAGAAGCGGGCATCAGAGGCAAGCGCGGCGCGGAGCTCGTCCACATCGTCGGTGGTAAAGCTCGTGCCCAGAAGGCCGTTGATCTCGGTCAGGTTAGGCTTGACCAGCTCGGGCTTAATTTCGGACTTAAGGGCGGCCTCGAGCGAAGCACCCGAGGTATCGAGCAGCACCTTGGCGCCGGCGTTCTCGGCAATGCCCGTGATCTTGGCATAGTAGTCTGCCTCGACACCGCGGGGCAGCGAACCCGAAATGGTGACGACGTCGGCCTTGCCCGCAAGCTCGGTAAACTTGGCGGTAAAGGCATCGAGTTCCTCGGGGGCAATTGTCGGGCCACTCTCGAGCAGCTCAGTCTGGTTGCCAGCATGAAGGATGTTAAGGCAGATGCGGGTCTCGCCCTTGATGGGCACAAAATCATTCTTAATGCCATTGGCATCCATGAGCTCGGCCATATAGGCGCCCATATGACCACCAAGCAGGCCGGTTGCCACAACGTCGTCGCCCAGCTGACCAAGGACGCGGGCTACGTTAAGGCCCTTGCCGCCGGCGGTCTTTTCGGGCGTCACACGGTTTACGTCGTCAATGACGAGCTCATCGAGCTGATAGCGCGTATCGACGGACGGGTTCATCGTAACGGTGAGGATCATTTCTAGCTCCTTATCTCGCAGGCTCCTTATGCCTTGCAAAACGAATTGGCTACATGCGACTACAGAATCTCGATTGTGAACGAGCGCGCGATGGTTTCTTTGGGCTTGGTGATAAGGCAGCCGCGCTTGTGCTCAAGCACGTCGTCCTCATCGGAGCAGGTCGAAAGACCGCCCCAGGGCTCAACTGCCACAAAATCACCCTCGGGCTTGCTCCACACAATGAGGTACGGGAAGCCCTCAAAGCTCAGGCGAACACCCTTGTCCTCGCCCTTTTTGGAAAGCGTGACCTGACGGCTCTCGAGCACGTCAAAGATGGTCTCCGCAAAATCGAAGAGCTCATGTGACAGAGGCAGCGTCTTTCCCACCATGGGGTTCTTGGAGCGGTTGGTCACGTCAATCAAGCCAGTCGAGGGGACGGCAGTGCAAAGCTCAGCAGCCTCGTCTTTCTCAAAACGCAACTCGTAGTCCGTATAGGCCTCGCCCTCATCGAGCGGGCACCTAAAGCCGGGGTGTCCACCGATAAAGAAAGGCATGTCCTCGGTGCCCTCGTTGGTAACCTCATAGGAGACGCGCACGGCGGCGTCCTCGAGCGTATAGCGGGCGACAAGCTTAAACGGATACGGATAATCGCTCAGCAGCGCGGCGTTATCCTCCGAAGCCAGGCACATCGCCAGCTCGTTCTCGCTCTGGCTCAGCAGCTTCCACTCCTGTTTGCGCGCAAACCCATGGCGGGCGAGCTTCACATGATGTCCGGCAAACGTCATGGCGCTGCTATCGCGCAAACCTCCGCAAATCGGGAAGCAAATCGGTGCCTGGCCGGACCACACGGCGGGATCGCCCTGCCACAAGTACTCGCGACCTCCAGCCTCAATCGAGGTAAACGAACCACCGGCCGTGGAGACCTTGATAGAAATCGAATCGTTGGAGAGAGCGTATTCCATTGTCCATCCTTTCGAACAACTGCTTTTTGCTCGCAAGAACCCGTCTCGGCCCTGACCAAAGGACAAACCCGCACGTTCATCGATGCGTCCGGTTTCCCAGCCATGCAACGGGGTACCATACAGACATTGATGCAATTACAGCTGAAAGGCCTTCTTATGCGAACCATCATCCTTTATGCCTCACACCACCACGGCAATACGAAAAAGCTCGTGGACGCCATCGTCGAGGCGCACCCCGAGATCGATACCCTCGACGTGAAGTCACTCGGTAAAAACGAGTACCCCGACCTGCACGAATACCATCTGATCGGTGTCGCCACGGGCATCTATTACTCCGAGATCGACAAGGACATGGCACGCGTGCTCACGAACGTGCTGCAGCCGCAGGACAAGGTGTTTGGCCTTATGACCTACGGTGGCAAAAACAAGTGGTACGGCAAGGATATCGATGGCATCTGCCGCATGAGGCAGGCCATCTTTATGGGCGTCTACGGCTGTCCCGGCTTTGATACGTGGGGGCCGTTCAAACTCACCGGCGGCGTCCAGAAGGGACACCCGACCGCTGAGGAAATTAAGGGCGCCGTCGACTTCTTCGACAAGATCGAAGACGAGTATGGCGACATCATCGTCGAAGAGTACGCCAAGCGCGAGAAGCGTCTAGCATACGAAAAGGAGCATCCCGCGGGGGGTCTTGTGGCCGGCGTCAAGCGCACGGCAAAGAAGATCGTTAACAAGCTGTAACTGTTAAGGTGCTTTTGAGCGTTTAACCCATACGGCGGGTCCGAGCAGATTCGGGCCCGCCGTCTTTTTCTATCGTTAATCGGTAAAGGCGTTGCCGACGCTCTGGCCGCCAACATACGTCTCGACGAGGGTGAGCTCATGGTCGAACACGACAAAGTCGGCGTCGCGACCCGGCATGATGCTGCCGCACTTATCCTCGATGTGCGCAGAGCGAGCCGGCACCTCGGTTGCCATGCGAATGGCGATATCAGCGCTGGCGATGCCCCAATCGACAATGTTCTTGACGCCCTGGGCAAGCGTGAGCACCGAGCCGGCAATGCTTTTGCCGTCGGCGAGCCAGCACAGGTTGTCCTTCATGATGACGTCCATGCCACCACTGGTGTAGCTGCCCTCGGGCATGCCGCCGCAGCCCAGGCAGTCGGTGATGAGCACCGTGTGCTGCCAGCCCTTTGCCTGCAGCAGTGCCTTGATGGCGGCAGGGTTTACGTGCTTGCCGTCACAGATGATCTCGGCGTAGGTCTCGGGCGTGGACATGGCAGCACCCACGACACCGGGCTCACGGTGATGCAGACCGCGCTGGCCGTTATAGGTATGCGTAAAGCAGCTGGCACCGGCATTGATAGCGGCGATGCACTCATCGTAGGTGGCGTCGGAGTGACCGATGCTGGTCACCACGCCCTTGGCGTTCAGAGCAGCCGCATAAGCAGCGGCACCGTCGCGCTCGGCGGCCATGGCGCTCTTAACGATGCGACCGCCCGCAGCCTCCTGCCACTGGTCGAAAACCTCCTCGGAGGGGTCAATCAGGTAAGCGGGGTTCTGCGCGCCCACGTGCTTCATGGTAAAGAAGGGGCCCTCCAGGTAGATGCCCTGAATGCGGGCACCGCAGAAGTCGGGGCCGCGGCCCTCGTCCGCCTTGGCGATAGCAGCGCAGGCGTCCTTGATCTGTTCGACGCCATCGGTGAACGTCGTGGGCAGCCAGCTGGTGGTACCGCGACGGGCGAGCTCGGTTGAGCTGATATCGATGCCCTCGGGATCGTTATCGGTAGTTGAGTGGTTGTAGAAGCCATGGATGTGAGTATCGACCATACCCGGTGCGATCCACGATCCCGTGTAGTCCTTAATCTCGCAAGAGGGCTCGTCGGCCTGCCAGGCGCCAAAAACGCCATCCTCGACCATAAGATAGCCGCCCAGTTGCGGGCCTGCCGGCAAGAAGAACTTGTCAGCCTTAATTGCGTACGTGCTCATATGCACTCCTTGCTTCTAAAGCAGTTGACTGTAGTGATGCTTATACCCAGCTCACGTAAAACAAAAAGCGCCCGCCCGCCGTTATGAGCGGACGGGCGCCCTTACAGGGGGACGCGATTAAGCGGTGAAGGGGTGAATCGTCACGCCCTTAACCACGCGGTTGACCGTGCCGGTGGGGCTCGGCGTATCGGGCGTGTTGCCCACGCGCACGGAGTTGAGCAGGCTGATAGCCTGGGCAAACATCACGAACGGCAGAGCAAGGTAGCCCTCGGGAAGTGCCTCGTAGCCCTTAAAGGTGAAGGACTCACCCTCATAGACGGTGGCACCTTCCTGCTGAACGGCGATGGTGTGCTGAGCGATCTCGTCGCCACCGATCTCGTTGAGGATGTCGATGTCGTACTGACGGGTGTAGGCGTCGTTATTGACGAACACGAAGACGAGCGTCTTATCGTCGACGAAGGACTTAGGTCCGTGACGATAGCCCATGGAGGTGTCGTAGGAAGTAGCGACCAGACCGTGAGCGAGCTCAAGGATCTTGAGCTGGCTCTCCTGGGCAAGGCCACCGAAGGAGCCAGAACCCAAGTAGGTCACGCGGTTGAAGTCGCCAGCCAGGTAATCGGCGATCTCGGGCTCACGGGAGATGACCTCCTCGCCCATCTTGGCAATCGTCTCGACCCACTCGGCCTTCTGCTCGTCAGAGGCAGTGTCGAAAATAAGGGTGGAGAGCAGGGTCATGCAGGAATAAGAACCGGTCATGGCGAAGCCCTTGTCGTTGGCGCGCGGAATGAGCAACGTCAGCGCGTTGGGATCATTGGCAGACTCGACGGCGAGCTTGCCCTCGGGAGCGCAAGTGATGTTGAGGAACTTGACGTTGTGGACGAGCTCCTTGGCAACGGCAACGGCGGCAAGGCTCTCGGGGCTGTTGCCAGAGCGGGCAAAGGAAACCACGAGCGTGGGATCCTCGGCGCGCAGGAAGTCGCGCGGGGCGCTCACGATGTCGGTCGTGGCGATGGGCTTAAAGTCGTAGAGATCAGTGTTGCCAGCGTGACGCAGGTACGGGGCGCAGGTATCGCCAACGTAGTCGGACGTACCGGCACCGGTGAAGACAACGGACAGACGACCCTCGCCCATAGCGCGAGCCTCGGCCAGGAAGGCCTCGATGGCCTCCTTGTTCTCGCGATAGATGTTGAGCGTATCACGCCAAAGCTCGGGCTGCTGAGCAATCTCGGCCGTGGTGATCTGGGCGCCGAGCTCGGTGAGCTCCTCGACACTCTTCTCGAACATTTTTAATACCTCTCTCTAGAAGTAATCCTCTGACGTGCAATTATACACTTCGGTTGGTTATCTGGTAGTAACCAGTTAAATGCAAAGAATCACCATATGGAAACGATGCAAACACTAGTTGCTGCGCTGGTGGTAAACCTTGTATTTAAACTGATCGGCACGAGCAACCGAGAGTGTATACTCCACAACCTCGTTTGACTCGTTATACGTAGTCCTGACCAAGTCGAGCACGGGCGAGCCCTCGACAATTCCCAAAAGGTGGGCGTCGGTGGGACGGGCTATGCTCGCATAGAACTCCTCTTCGGCCACGCGTATCTTTTGCTGAAAGTCTTGCTCAATCACATCGTAAAGCGGCTTACGCTCCAGCAGCGGTCGCTTTAGGGACAGAAATTGACGAACCGGCAGATAGCTGCGCTCGACCATCATGGGCATGTTGTCGGCAGAACGAAGACGCTTGAGCTTAAAAATGCGATCACCGATGCGCAATCCCATATGCTCGGCCAGATTCTTATCGGCCTCCATCTCGCAAAACTCGAGAATCGTGGTCTCGGGTTCTCGACCCATCGCGCGCATCTGCTCGGTAAAGCTGTAGGACTGCATAAGATTGGTTGCTTTTGCCGAACGGTCGGTCACAAAGGTACCGCGACCGTGCTGCCGAACCACCAGTCCTAAACGCTCCAGTTCCTGCAGAGCCAGGCGTACCGTAGTGCGCGAGAGACCATAGCGCTCCGAAAGTTCGCGCTCGGAAGGAATCATGTCACCGGCGCGATATTCATGGTCAATCTTTTCGGTCAGAATATCGACCAGCTGATCGTACAGCGGTTGCTTACGCGCTCCGATCGCCATCCTATCCTCCCTTTTGCTCGAATTCGGCTAACTACCTAGGGTGTTATGCATTATCTGTCTGCCACACCCGAATCATTAAGAAAACAAAAGCCGCGCGCTCTTTCGAGCACGCGGCTTTTAACATACACATGGCTTAAGGGGTCGGGGTGTGAGCCGCGTAGGGACACACCCCTCAAGCTAGAGCCTTACCAGATGCTCGGCCAGAGACCAAGCGGGCCAGCGCCCAGGATGCCAAGGACGAAGAGCAGGAGAATGCCCTTGGTCGGGGTCCAGCTGTGCTTAGCGAACATGTAGTAAAGCAGCAGCGTAAGCATAAGCGGGACGAGCTTCGGGACGATGGTGTTGAGGGTGTCGGCAACAGAGAAGTTGACCGGATCCTCGGTAACGGTGCCGTAGGTCACGGACTCCATGCCGTTGCCCAGATCGGTGACGCCGCACTCGACAGCGTTGCCGTCGGCATCGGAAGCGGTAAGGGCGTTGCCGTCCTTATCGGTCATGGCGATGGTACCGGCCTCAGCGGTCTCGGTATCGATGCCCTCCATACCGGTGAAGTTCTCGGCCTCCTTCTCGGAGACAATCACGGTAGTAGCGGAGAGGCCGCGGGTGGTGCCGTTGGGGATCTGGAGGTTGATCTGGGTGCCACCCATGGTGACGACCAGGCAACCGACGACGAAGACGCCCATGATGGAAGCGGCACGCGTGAAGGCCTGCATGTTGGCGGTCAGAGCGTCAATAGCGCTGGTGCCAAGCTTGTAGGACCAGTTCATGAGCCAGAAGCGCAGAGCGAACTGAACGGCGTTGAAGATCACCAGGAAGATGATCGGCGCAGCGGCGTTGCCGTTGATGGCCATGTTGGAGGTGATGCCGGCCGTGATAGGCACGAGCGTCAGCCAGAACAGGGCGTCACCGATACCACCGAGCGGGCCCATTGCGGCGACGCGGACGGCGCGGATCGTGGGGATGTCAACCTTGTTCTGCTCGAGCGAAAGCACGATGCCCATAACAAAGGTGACGAGGAACGGGTGGGTGTTGAAGAACTCCAGGTTGTGGCTCATGGAAGCCGCGAGGTCGTTCTTGTTGGTGTGGATCTTCTCAAGACCGGGGATGATGGAGTAGAGCCAGCCAGCGGCCTGCATACGCTCGTAGTTGAACGAAGCCTGCAGGAAGCAGGAGCGCCAAGCCATCTTGTTGAGGGTCTTCTGGTCGAGCTGCGGAGCAGGAGTGAGATCCTCGTAGTGCTCCGGGATCACATACTCATTAGATGCCATCTTCGAAGTCACCTCCGTCAGAAACAGCTGCACCCTTCAGCTCGGTCTGCTGCTGGAAGTCCCAGAAAGCGATGCCGAAGCCGATGAGAGCGAGGATGAGCAGAGCAGGGGTTGCCAGCGAATCGTTGGCAACGGTGATGAGCGCGAGGCCAAAGCCCATGAGGAAGAAGCCCCACATATCGCGGTTCATCATAACCTTGAGCAGGACGGCGAAGCCGACGAAGCGCATCATGCCGCCTGCAGCGGACAGACCGGTCTGCAGCCAAGTCGGGATGGCGGAAGCGATGGTCTGACCAATGGTAGCGCCAGCGATGAAGAACAGGGTGACGACGACAGCGAAGATCAGGCCGAGCAGAGCCATGGCGAAGTAGTTCAGGCGCTCGATGCCCTTGGTGTCCGCGTTGTGAGCCATGTTATCGGCCGTGGACATAAGCGGGGACATAAGCGTGAAGACCAGGGTAACGCCGAGCTGGCCAAGCAGAGCGAACGGAATGGCGAGGCCGACTGCCGCGTTGGGCTCGAGGCCCGTGGCGATAGCGAGAATGGCTGCCATGATGCCGCCGATGACGGCGTTAGGCGGCTGAGCGCCTCCGATCGGCATGTTGCCGATCGTCATGAGCTGATAGGTACCACCCACGAGAAGACCGGTGTTGAGGTCGCCAAGGATAAGACCGATGACGGCGCCGGTGACGATGGGCTGATAGAGAGACTCGAGGAAGTCAAACTGGTCGATTGCCGCGATGAACGTGACGACGAAGACCAGAGCGATCTGGATGATCGAGTATTCCATCTTGCTCCTCCTTTCAAAATGAATGTACGCACTTTGGATATCACGTACAGAACGTCAGGGTTTCACTCCTGACAACGTGGATCACGAGGATTACGAGAAGAGCTTGCTCGTGTCCTCAACAGGCGTGCTCGGAACGCGCCTGATCTCCAACTCCACCCCCAATTCCTGCAGCTCTTTAAACGCAGCGACATCCTCGTCGTTAACTGCGACGGAGGTGGCGACTTGGCGCTTTCCTTCCGACATGTGCATGTTGCCGATGTTTACCTTCTTTATAGGCACACCGCCCTTGACGAGCGTAAGCACGTCTTCCGGTGTTTCGGCCACGATGAAGATCTTCTGGCGCGGGCTCGCCTTGCCAATGACGTCGATGGTCTTCTGCAGGGAGAAGAAACGCGTAGCGACGCCGGCGGGAGCGGCCATCTTCATGAGGTTCTGGCGCATGGTGTTGGACGCCACGTCGTCGTTGGCGACGAGGATGAGGTTGGAGCCCAGAGTGGAGTTCCACTGGGTGGCAACCTGACCATGAACCAGTCGGTTATCGATGCGGGTAAGAAGAATGTTGGGTTCTGCCATGTTGATCAGCTTCCTTTCGATATTTGCTGACGACAGTTACTTAATCTCCTGAATCGCGTAACGCGAAACATCTACGACGGCTCCGGATCGGACTTTGATCTGGACCTTCTCGCCTTCGATGCCTTTGACGGTTCCGTAGATACCGCCGGCGAAAAGAACCTCCTGACCCGGCTTGAGCTCGGTGTGCAGCTCCTTGAAGTACTTCTGCTTCTTCTTCATGTTGATTTGCGACCAGATGGTGTAAATCAAGCCCATGATGACAAGCAGGCCTAAAAGGGCGACCGAGGAGCTCAGGACGTTGGCTCCGAAATCGGCCATTAGATGCCGTCCTCGTCGCCGAAGATATCCTCTTCCTCGGAGTCGGCAACGGATGCGACCGTCTGGGCGGTGACGCCCGTCTGGCCAACGGTCACGGCCTGCTCGCCAAGCTCGGCGAGCGTGGCATTGCCGCGGAGGAACAGAAGCTCAATAACCATGGGAAGGTTGGTGCCGGTCAGAACCTCGACGTTGTCGACATCCTGGGCAATCATCATCGCCTGGTTGAACGGGGTGCCACCAAGCAGGTCGGTAAAGACGAGCACGCCATCGCACTCCTCGCGCATAGCGGTAATAGCGGCGCGGAGATCCTCACCGTAGGATGCAGCCTGGTCGCCCTCAAAAGGAACGACGGTAAAAGCAGGCTGGTCGCCAGCAACCATAGCGATGGCGCTTGCAAGGCCGGGTGCGAACTGTCCATGACCGGTAAGAATAAAGCCAACCATTCAAATTTCCCTTCCGAAGGTGTGTACGATCTGAGTCCGATGATTTTCGGAAGCCAGCGGGCGCTCGCCCTTAAAGCTTCTTGGAAAGCGTTCTTTGAAGACCAGTGGTTTCTAAACTGGTAGTAACCACGTGACGTGTTGTTGTCACTATATCACCCCAGAAGAGGTCGCTTTCGTTGATTCATACGGTAAAACGTTTTTGCACCGCTCACGGTGATAAATCGACCGTTTACCGGTCGTTAACACTTCTACCTGCGGTTTTGAAACCGTTCCGAAATGCTTTGGCAAAAGATCGGATCTTTTCCTGTGTCTAAACAACGCAGGGCGGCTAAAAATAGCGTGTAGAAAAATTGCAGGTCATTGTGAAGATATGTGAATTGGTCTTTTTGACTTAATACCAGTTAGAACCAGTTTTGAGATTATCGGTGAACGGTAGTTTTCGACCGTTCACCGGTTACTTGCAATCGTTTGCAGTTGTTTTCCCATATGAATCGGGGAAACGCGATGGAGCGCTTGCGCGATCACGGGAAGTTTTGACATTTGTCCTCATCCCCCGAACGCCAAACTCCGGCATCCAAAATGAGCTAATAGCTCACGCTAATCGTTTTCAATCATTACTTACTCAGTATACGTAATTATTTATCGTTTATCGTTAATTCTGATATAATACAAGTATCATCCAAAACGCCGATTGGAGGGGTCATGGTCCATCGAAACGCATCTATATCGAATGAAACCATCAGCCGCGAACAGACGATAGCCAAACTGAGGAAGCTCGCTCGCATCTGCAAATGGGCCACAATCTGCATTACCACCGCGCTCGCTCTGGGACTTCTCGCAGTCATTGCGATTGACCTTCTACTCATATTGCCTGGCCTCTCCCAAGGGTCGTGTCTCCAATCCGTAGAACTTCAAGGCGGCGAAGGGCCGTGCCTTGCTATCGTCGGCACCGATGCGCAGACCCCACTTATGCTCGTCGCACACGATGGTCACACTGCCATAGGGAGCCTCTTGATGACATGCCTCGCGCTCACCATCGCGATAAGCGTGCGCAGGCTTTTCTTCAACATTGAAAAGGAAGGCAGGCCCTTTGACCTTGAATGTAACCACACACTTCGTCGAGTAGGACATTTATTTCTTATCGGCGGCGTTGCCGTGAGGCTTCTTAGTGCCGTAATCACGGGAATGATACTCTCAGGATTTGGTGGCAGCTTTACGGATGCGTTCGTCGGCCAGTTATTCGAGCCCTCTATGCTCTTTGCAGGCCTGATTATTTGCCTGATTGCCAGCATCTTCCGCTACGGGTATATCCTGCAAAAACAAGATGACGAGTTGCTCTAGGGGGAATCCATGATTATTCTGCGGCTTGACCGCATGCTCGCCGAACGCAAGATCTCATCCAAAGAGCTTGCGGAACGTGTGGGCATCTCCCAGGTCAATATGTCACGCATTAAGACGGGCAAGGTTTCTGCCATACGTTTTTCAACTCTTGACGCGATATGCCGTGCACTCGACTGCCAACCAGGCGATGTACTGGAATATATATCCGACGATGAAGCCGATAGCCTTTTTGGGCTTAAAGATGAATAGCCATAATTAAGCTGCCAATCATGCCCTCAACGCAAATAGCCCGCCAGAACGTTGTCCGTTCTAGCGGGCTTAATCAGATGGATCGGTTAGCGCGCAGTAGTGCAGGCAAACCTTACGCAAACAGGCCGTAGATGCTGATGTTGGCCTTGGCGTACAGGCCGTTGGCATACTCGGTCCACTTGGAGCTGGCGCTCGAAGCCTGCGAAGAATACTGCTGGTAGGCGGTGTAATAGGCGGTCATGGCCTGCTTATAGGTCGCGCTATCGGCGGTAAAGGCATCATCGGCGAAGGCCTTAGCGTAGGTGCTGTCGGCGTCCTTCCAGGTACCCTTCTCGCTATCCCACTCGTCGCCGGCAAGGTTGATGATGTAGTCGGCGTAGTCCTTGCTCGCGGTCTCCTCGTTGCCGTCAGCAGGCTCGGTCGGGGCGGTCGGCATGCTTGCGGAGCTATCGCCCACCTTCTTCTTGTAGAGCTTCTGCAGCGTCGCGGACTGACGGACGATCTGCTTGGCCTGGTCCTTGGACACGCCATACTGCGTGGCCATGGTCTTGTAGTCCGAAGTGCCGATGGAATCCTCGGCGTACTTCTTCATCTCCTTAGAAGAGACGGTAATGCCCTCGTCCTCGGCAGCATCGAGCAGGATCTGGTTGCGCACGTAGGACAGGATTACGTCGGCAGACGGAGCGGTGTAGTTGCCGTCGTTGTCCTTGACGGTGTCGAGGCTGTACTGGCTCTCGATGGCCTCGCGCGCGGTGATGTCGCTCTTCTTGCCGTTGTAGCTATAGCTTGCCACGGTCGAATCGAGCTGGTCCTCGGTGAGGGTCGCCGAGCTGACACCCTTGCCGCCAAAGCCGCCATTGCCGATAAAGAAGCCGACCACAGCGGCAATCACGACGGCGACCACAAAGGCGGCAATCATCGTCTTCTTGTGCTTGCAAGCGTGGTCGTCCACATCGGAGTCTTCGTCCTTGTCCTGCTCCTCGGGCATCAGATTCTCGTCGGCGGCGTCCGCGGCGATCTTTGCCTCCAGGCGAGCGTCCTCCTCCTCGGCGGTCGTACCAGCAGCAATGTGCTCGGCAGACGTGCCGGCGACCAGGTCGATCTTCTCGGCCTCGTCACCGTCGGGGCCTTCGCCGCGCTCGATGATCTGGATGCCGTCGATCTCGTCCTTCTCGTCCTTCTTTTGAATCAGACCCATATCAGTTACTCCTTGTTAGGAAACATAGTCCCCAATAGAATACGCCCGGCAGAGCGCCGGGCGTATTGATTCTCAGGTTATACGCAAACACTTAAGTACTATTTAGGCGTTTGCAGCCTGCATGTCTTAGGCCAGGTGCGCGATAACGGCATCGGCCAAGGCCTGCGTGCCCACGGCGCCCTCGACGGAGCCGGTCTGGGCACGACGCACGTCGCCGGTAACCTGCTTACCCTCGTCGAGCGTGGCGGACACGGCGGCGCGGATACGATTGGCCGCATCGTTCTCGCCCAGATGATCGAGCATCATAGCCGCGGACAGAATCTCGGCCGTGGGGTTAGCGATATCCTGGCCAGCGATATCGGGCGCGGAGCCGTGCGTCGCCTCGAAGATGGCGCAGTCGGCACCGATGTTGGAACCCGGAGCCATACCCAGTCCACCTACCAGACCGGCGCACAGGTCGCTCACAATGTCACCGTACAGGTT
>WGSQ01000280.1 GCA_014871605.1 Collinsella sp.
CCAGGCGGCCGAGCATGGCGAAGCCCATGGCAGGCAGGATGTTGGCGGCAACGCCAAAGCCAGCAAGGACAAAGGGCGGGATGAAGTCGAGCATGCCCTGGATGGCGTCAGCACCCAGATAGAACGACAGCGAGCACAGCAGGAACGCCATGATGATACCGGTCAAACCGATCAGGAAGTGCATCGCATAGACACCCTTAAGGTTGCCCTGGCCGGAGAAGACATCAGCGCGGTCAACCAAGATCGGCAGGGCGGCGTTGAGGATGTTCTTGATGGCAAGGCACAGCGTGGCGATGGGCATGGCAAGCGCGATGGCTGCCTCGGTGCTCTGGCCCAGCTGGATAGCGAAGGCGCAGGCGAGCACGCCGCCGATCGTCTCATCAGGCGGCACGTAGGCGCCGATGGAGATCGAGCCCATGAACAGCAGCTCCAGGCTGGCGCCGATCGCGAGGCCAGTCTGCAGGTCCCCCAGCACCAGGCCCACGAGCGGGCACAGGACGATGGGGCGGAACGCATAGAGCGTACCGAGCTGGCAGTCGAACTTACCAAATGCGGCGATAAGTCCGATGAGGATTGCTTGGGTAAGCATATATCCCCCTTTCCTAATAGGACACTACGAAGAGCTCAGACTCTTCGAATTTGAACGCCTAGAGCACGCTTGCGCAGTCGACCTTGGGGTCATCGGCCAGAGGACGGATCTCGACCTCGACGCCGTTGTTCAGCATCTCGCGCACATCGGCCTCCTCGGCTGCAGTCAGGAAGATCTGACGAGAGACCTGACGAGCATCGGGGCGCTTCTCGTCCTTGGGCTTGGTGTTGCCCAGGTTGACCGACTTGATCTGCGGGCAGCCTTCAACAAGCTGCTTTGCCTCAGCGATGGTGGCGACACAGATAATCATCTTGTATTTGTCAGTCACACCCGAGTTAATGGCCTCGATGGCATTCGCCATATCCTTGATGACGAGCTTGCAGCCGGCAGGCTTGCCCATCTTGAGCGTCGTCTTCCACACCGGGTCGTTGGCGACCTTATCGCCCACGCAGAAAATGCAGTTGGAGCCAAGGCCCTGGACCCAAGAGACCGCGACCTGGCCATGAAGCAGGCGATGGTCGACGCGAAGTAGCTGAATCATAATGTGACCCCCCAAAGGTCTTGTGCCGTCTTACGGCGTGTCAGTAGGTGCTGCGGATTAGAACTCTTCTTCCTCTTCGTCATCGACCAAAAGATCGTTGACAAACTTCACGCGCGTATCGTCCGCAGCGACGATGGCGCGAATCGTCTCCTCAACCGGCGCCGACTCGTCAGAGAACAGCAGCTGGATAAGCAGAGGAAGGTTCATGTTGGTAACGAGGTACGTGCGGGGACGCGTCTGGACGATCTTGGTGAACTCGTTGTTGACGCTGCCGCCAAAGAGGTCGGTGCAGACAACGACATCATCGTCGGCAGCCATGCCTGCCAGCAGTTTTTGGGCCTCCTCGGCCACGTCCATGCGGTCATCGACGAACATCGAAAGATCGTGGACGTTGTCGCGAGCGCCCGAGAGCAGCTCGACACTCTCCTTGATGCCGGTAGCGAAGTGCGCATGGCTGGCGATGATGTACTGCCTCATTCTGTGTTCCTCTCAATAGCCCGGCGCGTTCCCGCACCCGTTTTCTTTAGTAGTCGAACTGGTGATAGTAGCGACGATACTTGAGGTTGTGCTTGGTGACCGTCTCGTAGTAGCGAGCCAGGCGGTCGGTAACGAGCACCGTCAGAATCCACGGGGACACGATGACGCGGAACTCGTCGTCAAGGCCGGGGATCGCGAACTCGGCGGTGT
>WGSQ01000281.1 GCA_014871605.1 Collinsella sp.
GATCTCGCCCACAAAGGTGCCGTCCTGCGCCACCAGAGCACCGGCGGCATATACGCGATGCGGAGCCGTGGCAAACGTCAGGTCGTTGAGTACCAGCAGGTCGGCACGCTTGCCCGGGGCGATGGCGCCACGCAGCTCGTGCGGGTCGCGGCAGCCGTGATCCAGGCCAAACGCCTCGGCCGTGGAGAGGGACGCCATAGAGATAGCGACCACCGGGTCGATGCCGGCCTCGATGGCCACGCGGCAGGCATTGTCGATCATGCCGGTCGAAAGAGCATCGGAGGGAGCGCGGTCGTCGGTCGCAAAGCAGCAGCGGCGGGCGCGGGCAGGGTTCTCCAGCAGCATCGGAGACAAATTGGCCAGGTCGTGGCTGCACGTACCCTCACGCAGCATCACATACATGCCGCGGGACAGCTTGTCGAGCGCCTCCTCGGGAATCGTCGACTCGTGGTCGGCGATAATGCCCGCTGCGGCATAGGCGTTGAGGTCCTTACCGGCAACGAGCGGCGCGTGGCCGTCAACCTGCTTGGACGGCGTCTGGTTGGCAGCATCGATGCGGGCGCAGGTCTCGGGATCGGCCATAAAGACGCCCGGCAGGTTCATCATTTCGCCCAGACCAAAGACATCGCCCGGCTGCTCGGCAAAAAACGCCTGCATATCGGCCGCGGGGCTGCCGGCACCGGCCTGCTGATCGGGCAGGGCGGGCACGCACGAAGGCATCATGTACTTGATGGAGATGGGCGCACGACGACCGTCCTCAATCATAAAGCGCAGGCCGTCGAGACCGGCAACATTGGCGATCTCGTGACTGTCGGCAATGGCGGTGGTAGTACCGCGCGTCGCGGCCATGCGAGCATACTCGGCGGGGCGGATGTTCGAGGACTCGATATGCAAGTGTCCGTCAATAAAACCGGGGGCAAGATAGTGGCCCTGGCAGTCGACGACCTCAGTTGCCTCGTAGGTGCCAGCGGCATCGTCGCGACCATCGTAGAGCACGCCGACGATCACACCGTCCTTGACGGCAACGCTACCGGGCGCCACACGCTGGCCATACACGTCGACGATCTGCGCATTGGTAAACAGCGTGTCGACGGGCACGCGGCCCTCGGCAGCGTCGATCACAGACCTCATGACCTCAACGGACATACATACTCCTTTAACCGTAGAAATAACTGCGGGGCGGACGGGCCTTCACCGCAGCAAGCCAATAGCCATTGTATGCCCAAAAGAAAGTCCCGCTAACACCCCTTCCGCTTAACGGCACCGCCAAATGGTCCCTCCGTCCCCAAGGGATCGTCGTAACCAAAAAGGCCGCAGTCGGGATTCCCGGCTGCGGCCTTATTGCACTTGTGAGGTCAACTCGCTCGTTAGACCAACTTAAAGCCCTTGCGCTTGCCCACGGAGAGGGTGTCGCCCAGCTTGAGGGCGCTGGGATCGATGTTATAGCTCTTGGGAGCCACGGCCTTGCCGTTGATCTTGACACCGCCGCCGTCGATATCGCGACGAGCCTGGCCGGCGCTCGCCGAAAGACCCAAGTCCTTGAGCAGGCCGGCGAGGTAGATCTGGCCCTCGTCGTTGACGGTCAGCTCAACGTGCTTCTCGGGGAAGTCGGCGAGCTGGCCCTCCTTGAACACGCGGTCGAACTCGGCCTGAGCCTCGTCGCCGGCACCGGCGCCGTGGTAGGTGTCACACAGGTCACGGCCCAGAGCGCGCTTGAGCTCGTAGGGGTCGGCAGAACCATCGGCCAGGGCGGCGTCGATCTTGTCGACCTCTGCCGGGGTGAGCGAACTCGCCAGGCGGTAGTACTT
>WGSQ01000282.1 GCA_014871605.1 Collinsella sp.
AGCGAAAACGCCCCTAAGCGAGCAAGGTGACGTGAAAGAGGAGGGCATTGACCTTTTGGTCATGCCCGACGATTGAACGTCAGATTGCCGCTTAGGGGCGTTTGCAGCGTCGCGCCGTTACGCGGTTTGGTAAAACCGCGTAACCCTACAGTTCAGTCACGACAACGCTGTTGTAGACCTCGTCCCAGCGGTCCATGACCAGGTGGCCGGTCTTGGGATCCATGGCGTTGAGCTTGCCGCAGGTATTGGCGGTCTTGAGCACCGTGACGTCGTCGGCGCCGGCAGCAATGGCATGCGCAAAGCCGGCGATGGTCGAGTCGCCGGAACCCGTCGCGTTCACAGCCGCAATCGCGGGCGTCTTGGCGCGGAACGCGCGACCCTCATGGAAGCCAACCGAACCGGCAGCGCCCATCGAAACGACAACCCAGGGAATACCGGCAAAGCGGTCATCAGCGGCGAGCGCCTCGCGCAGGGCATCGACATCATCGGTCGTAAAGGACGTACCCAGCAGGCCGTTAATCTCGGTCAGATTGGGCTTTACGAGCTCGGGCTTAGCGTCGGACTCCAGCGCGGCCTCCAGCGATGCACCCGAGGTGTCGAGCAGCACCTTGGCGCCCGCCTCCTCGGCGATCTTGACGAGCTCGGCATAGTAGCCGGCATCGACGCCACGCGGCAGCGAGCCCGAAAGCGTCACAACGTCCGCCTTCGCTGCAAGCTCGGCGAACTTGGCCGTAAAGGCCTCGAGCTCGGCCGGGGCGATCTGCGGACCGCTCTCCAGCAGCTCGGTCTGATTGCCCTCGTGCAGAATATTCAGGCAAATGCGCGTCTCACCGGCGATGGGCACAAAGTCGTTCTTGACGCCGTCGGCATCCATAAGCTCGGCCATATAGGCACCCATGTGGCCGCCGAGCAGACCGGTCGCGAGCACATCGTCGCCCAACTGCAGCAGCACGCGGCTCACGTTGAGGCCCTTGCCGCCAGCGGTCTTTTCGGGCGTCACACGGTTAACATCGTCGATGATCAGCTTGTCGAGCTGATAGCGCGTATCAATCGACGGGTTCATGGTAACGGTCAGAATCATGTTGAACTCCTGTTCCGGGGCGGCATAACCCGCCCCAAACATACGATAACTCGTTAAAGGATCTCGATCTCAAAGCCGCGGGTGACGGTCTCTCCCGGCTTGGCCACCAGGCAGCCACGCTTGTGCTCCAGAATATCGTCCTCGTCGGAGCAGGTGGACAGACCACCCCACGGTTCAACAGCCACAAAGTCGCCCTCGGGCTTGCTCCATACAATCAGGTACGGCATATCGGGGAACGTCAGGCGCACGCCCTTGTCCTCGGTTTTCTTGGTCAGCGTAACCACGCGGCTCTCGAGCACGTCAAAGATGGTCTCCGCGAAGTCAAAGAGTTCGTGGGTCAGCGGCAGGTCATGGCCAACCATCGGGTTCTTGCTGCGATGCTCAACATCAATCAGGCCCGTCGAGGGAACGGCAGTACAGAGCTCGGCGGCCTCGCGCTGCTCAAAACGGAGCTCGTAGTCGTCATAGGACTCGCCCTCGTCAAGCGGGCACTTAAAGCCAGGGTGACCGCCCACAAAGAACGGCATGTCCTCGGTGCCCTCATTGGTCACCTCGTACGACACAGCCACCTTTTCCGCATCGATCATGTAACGAGCAACGATCTTAAACGGATACGGGTACTGCTCGAGCAACTCGGCATGGTCGGCAGAGCTTAGGCTCAGCGCGACCATGTTGTCGCCCTGCTCCTCGAGCTTCCACTCCTGTTTGCGAGCAAAGCC
>WGSQ01000283.1 GCA_014871605.1 Collinsella sp.
GGGGGTCCTTGCGGGGGGGGTTCGGGGGGCTGGGCGCGGGGTGTCGTTGGCCGCGTTACTCAAATCGGAGCGCCGCAGCTTGCGCCGCTTGCATCACGCGCTGGAGCGGCACGCCGTGCTCGCGGGCGAGACGGGCGCAGTCCTCGTACTCGGGCGCCGCACGCTCGCTGCCGTCGGGCAGAGTCGCCACCTTTACGGCAACCTCACCCCAAGGCGTCGCCACCTGCTCAAAGCGACGCGGCAGGCAGACGCGCTCCATAACCTGGCGGCGAATGCCGTTGGTCGTGGTTTCCAAAAAGATGATCGTCTGCAGGCGATCAATGTCCTCGCGGGCGCAGATCACCTGCAGCTGCCAGCCGGGGCGACCTTTTTTGCAGTAGAGGGGCAGCCAGTGCACCTCGCGCGCGCCCGCCTCGCGCAGGCGGTCGGCGGCGTAGGCGAGCACCTCGGGCGACGCGTCGTCGATGTCGCACTCCAGCTTGACGATGGTTTCGGGCGCATCGGTCTCGCGCGACAGCGGAGATGTGCTTCCACGTTGCATACGGTCCGGATCCTTTCCGCACGGGCTCGTTTTGTTCACCCAAACGCTAGCACATCGCGGGCGGCGCGGGAGCGGCATCCTCGGATGGTCGCGACCTTCGTCCGTCGCCGCCCTCGTCTCAAACGTGTACGTCAGCCTCCAAACATGTCATTTTTTGTCGGTTTTGGAGGCTGACGTACACGTTTTGAGAGCAAGCGAGGTCGCGCCGCGCAGCCTTTCCGATTGATTTCGAGCTCCGGCGTGCGCGGTGTGTTGAAAGCTGCACCATTACAATGGAGCGGATTCACCAAAAGCAAAGGAGTCGCCATGCCCGCCTGCCCGCTGGTCGATTGCCACACCCATACTTCGTTTTCGGACGGCCATGCCTCGTTTGAGGACAACGTCCGCGCCGCCGCGGCCGCCGGCTGCCGCGTCATGGTCTCGACTGACCACCTCACCCTGCCCGACAGTATGGACGCCAGCTGCGAGGTGCAGGTTGTCGAGGGCGACCTGCCGGCACATCGCCTGGCATTTGAAGACGCCCGCAAGCTCGCCGCGCAAATCGCGCCGGAGCTCACCTTTATCTACGGTTTTGAATGCGATTGGTACGAAGGCTGCGAGCCCTTGGTTGAGCGCTGGTCCGATGGCGCCGTGGTGCGCCTGGGCAGCGTACATTGGATCGGCGACCCCGGCGATATCATGGCCGGGGCCGCAGGCACGGCGGGAACGGAAAATGTCGCTCGCCCCGATACGCCAGATTCGCTCTGTGGCTGGATCGACGACGACACCAACCTGCACGTCTGGGAAAATCTGAGCGTGCGCGGCGTATGGGAGCGCTATGTCGACGACTGGTGCCACGCCTGCGAGAGCTCGCTCAACTTTGACGTGATGGCCCATCCCGACCTAGTTATGCGTTTTTCGAAGGAGGGCTTCGCGCCCGACTTTGACCCGGCGCCGTTTTGGGAGCAGATGGCCGAGTGCGCCCACGACACGGGCCGCCGCGTTGAGGTCTCGACCGCCGCGCCGCGCAAGGGCCTCGACGACTACTACCCCACGACCGGCCTTTTGCGCTGTTTCGCCCACGCCGAGGTACCGATCACCTTTGGCTCGGACGCGCACCGCGCCTGCGACATCTGCTGGAACATCCGCGAAGCCCAGGCCCACGCCTACGAATGCGGTTACCGAACCTTCGACATCCCCCACCCCACCGGCGAATGGGAGCCCACGCCCCTCGCCTAACTAGTCGTTGGGGACGTTCTTAAACGACTAGT
>WGSQ01000284.1 GCA_014871605.1 Collinsella sp.
ACCCGGTAGTCATTGGGGACGTTCTTAAATGACTAGTCGCTGGGGACACTCTTCGCGGGGCGCCGCAAGGACTGTCCCCAGCTGCCGGCAGAAAAGGAACGTCCCCATCTGCCGGATTAGGCGAGACTCTCCAGCACGCGACGAAGTTCCTGTTGAACGGCGTGGTCGCGGTTGCAGCCAACGACGCGATCGGCAACCGCTTTGAGCGCGGGGCGCGCGTTTTCCATCGCGCAGCCCGTGCCGACAAAGCGAATGATCTCGTAGTCGTTCATCGAGTCGCCAAACGCCATGATCTCGTCGCGTCCAATACCGTAATGCTCCGCGAGTTGTGCGATACCCGAGGCCTTCGACACACCAGGCTGCATGGCATCGATCCACGCGTTGCCCGAAGGCGCAAAAGTAAAGAGCTGACCAAGTTCGCGCTGTAGCACGTACGCACTGTCCATAACCGCACTGTCGTCGCAAAAGATACTCGCTTTGATGATATTTACGCTGGGATCGGGCAGCTCCCAAATGCGCTCGGCATTGGGAAGGTCCTTATCGACCTCACGCACGAACTTGCACTCGTCATCGAGCAGGAAGGACTTGGTTCGGTCAAAGAGCGCAAGATGCAGATTGGGAAACGTCCTGACGGCTTGGGCGAGCCTTCGAATCGCCAGGTGGGAATACACCTCACGGTCTACCATCTTACCGTCGGCGTAGACCTGGGCGCCGTTAGCGGCGACAAAGTCCATCTTGTCGCGAACGGGCGCAAAGAACTCGCACAGGCGATCGTAGCGACGACCTGATGATGCGGCGAAATGCACGCCATGCTCGTGTAGCGCCAGAATCAGTTCGTAGGTCTCGGGAGGCACCTGGCCGTTTTCGTCAAGCAGTGTGCCGTCCATATCGGATGCAATCAGTTTAAACATAGAAAAGCTCCCTACGGGCTTGTTGGAATCGAACGTGTATCCGATTCCAACGTACCCAAAGGGAGCTCAAATAAGACTCCGCGGGCGTAAACGTTACAAGGACCTGGCAAATAGCTCACACATGCCAGAGGCCTACGGTCGCGGCGTCAGGCAGCCCGCCAAAGAGTGTCCCCGATGACTAGTCGTTTAAGAACGTCCCCAATGACTAGTCGGCGTAGGTGAAGGTGGTGACGTCGAACATGCCCTCGGGGCGGATGCGGAGCGTCGGGATCACCGGCAGTGGCAGGAAGATGATGCCCATGATGGGATCGAGCGGCGGCTCAATACCCATGGCGCGCGCCTTGACCATAAAGTCGTCGTGCTGTGCGGCGACATCCTCGGCCGTGCCCTCGCTCATCAGACCACCAAGCGCCAGCGGAATACGCGCCACGACCTCGCCGCTACGCACCAGCACGTGGCCGCCCTGGCCCACGGCCTCGACAGCAGCCATCATATCGGCGGCGTTGTCGCCCACCACGCACACGTTGTGCGAGTCGTGGCCGATCGTGGAGGCGATGGCACCACCGGTGATGGTGAAACCGCGCACCCAGCCGCGACCGATGTGCTTGCCAACAAGACCCAGGCCAGCGGGACCGTCGCCGTCGGCACCCTCTACCTGCAGCGATACGCCGCGGCCGTGACGCTCGATCAGCATAATGCGGCGCAGGCCCTCGGCATTCTCGGGACGAGCCATGCCCGTGATGGCCTTGCCCGGCACAACGTCGATCACGGCCTCGCCCGGCTTAAAGGCATAGTCGAACACGTCGAGCGATAGATTCGGCAGCTTAACGGAAGCACGCAGCTCATCGGCAAGGGCCGCAACCTCGGCC
>WGSQ01000285.1 GCA_014871605.1 Collinsella sp.
AGCGGGCCTTGAGCTCTTCGAGAACTTTCTGCGTGTAGCTCATGCTTCCTCCAATGATGGGAAACGAAAATGTTGGTCGCGGCACCCTATGCGCCACGAACTTTATCGAGTATGGATAATATCGCACTGTTGCGGCAAAGTTTCGCATAAGCCGACGCGCGGATGTTTCGTTTTGATTACGGTGCAGGTAGAAGCGTTTTTGAGCACCCTACGTACAAATCGCGTGTTTCGAAGCTGTTTCGTTCACATGTTCCAAACCACCACATTGGGGACAGGCACTTTTGTGGTGGTGTGGTGGTTAGAGGACGAGCTGATGGTAATCGGCGGGGGTTATGCGGCCTTCGGTGGCAGCGCGGAAGGCGGCGAGGGCATCGCCCGAGAACGGCATGGCCCAGCACAGCCCGCAGCCGGCGGTGATGGAGCCGGGCAGCGGCATGATGCGCCCGGGCACGCCGGCATCCAGGCACAGCTGTTCGCATTCCATCACATCGTAGGTGCTATCGAACGAAACGATGATCTTGCGTTCATGGTCAAGAGCATCACCGGATGGACCTTCGCGGTGTGCTTCACGATACGCCGCGGCGGCCGCTTCCTCTTCCGCAGTATGTCCACAGCCACCGCAGCCACAGGTACAGGGCTCGGAACCATCGCAAGTGCAAAGCTCTCCCGTGTCGGGACAAATATCGTGAGACATGGCAACTCCAATCGTCTAGGCGAGCAGCTCGGCTGCCGCAAACTCCTCGGGTGTATTGACGTTTTCGAAGCAAAGCATCGAGCCCGCGACCCTAACGATCTGCGGCTCATCCATATAACCAGCCTGAACGCGATTGATCAGGCAGCGAATGCGCTGGCGGTCGCAGGCGAGCAGCTCTTGGGCCACCGGCGCACACGCGTCACGGCGCCAGACAGCGCAAAGCGGCTCAATCCCCCGCTCCTCGCGCGGCACGCACACGTCGAGCGCCTCGGCCTCAACACGATCGGCAAGCGCGCCGATAAGTTCCGGCGAGACAAACGGCATATCGCAGGCGACAATCGCCACGAGCGGCAATCGGGCCGCAGCCAACGAGCTCGCGATGCCGCGCATGGCACCCGCCGGTCCTTCAAGGTCCGCCACCACACGCGGCACCAGGCCGCCAAACGCGTGCTCCTCAAGATAGGCAAGCTCGCTGGGACGCGAAGTCGTCACGACCAACTCGCCGGCAACTGTCGCTAGCCGACCCAGCACGCGCTCGATGAGCGGTTCGCCGCAAAACGTAATGCGCGCCTTATCGCGGCCCATGCGTGAGGACAGCCCGCCCGCTTGGACGACGCAAGAAAGATCGGCCCGTCTTACGGTAGTCATACGGCAAAACACCCCCATCGGCATGCTCGAAACCCGGTGCACGAAGCTAAATACAGCCACCGAAATAGCGGCACTACGAAAAGCCCGTGCAAAAACAAAACAGCGCCTTTGCGGCACGCAGCAAGACCGCGAGCACAAAAGCGCTGGTAGCGTATGGCGGGAACGTATGTGAATCGAACACATCCAAGACGTTTTGCACGCCTCGCAACGGTTTTGAGGACCGCGGAGCCCACCGGAGCCCATCCGTTCCCAAGTGCGGCGGTATTTTACCAAACCGAGCAGGCTAGTCTTTTTGGGACGGGCTGCTTTAACTGCCCCAAGCTGGTTCAAAGGATGATTTTTCTGGGACGGGGATTAAAAAATCATTGCGTGCCTAATGATTTTTTAAGGCTCTGTTAGACCAGGATTGACATTCCGCCCCGTCATCTTCT
>WGSQ01000286.1 GCA_014871605.1 Collinsella sp.
ATCCGTGGTGCATCTACCGCGGCAAACATCTGCTGTCGTTTGTCGACAACCACGACGTGCCGCGCCTGGCGAGCATCCTCACCGACAAGTCCTGTCTGCGTCCCGCCTATGGCATGCTCTTTGGCATGCCGGGCATCCCGTGCGTCTACTACGGCAGCGAGTGGGGGATTCCTGGCGAAAAGGGCGGCCCCGATGGCGACTGGGCGCTGCGCCCTGTGCTCGATGAGCCTGCGCCCAACGAGCTGACGGCGTTCATCACGCAGCTCGCGCACCTTCGCTCGGCCGACGACGCAGCTGCCCGTGCTCTTAACTACGGTGCCTATCGCAACGTGGTGATCCAGAATAAACAGCTGCTGTTCGAGCGCGCCTGCGACGATGCGACGGTGCTCGTGGCAGTGAACGCCGTGGACGAGCCTTACACCTTTGGCGCCGGCGAGCTCAACGGCTCCTTTGTCGACCTGCTTGCCGACGGCGCGCCCACGGTCGAGCTGGCGGGCTCCCTTGAGCTTGCGCCCTACGAGGTGCGTTATCTGCTGAGGGCCTAGGCCATGGCTGCGTCCGACGAGGGCTATCAACATATTGAGCATGGGTTTGAGCCCGTGTTTGACGAGCGCTCGCGCGTTTTGGTGCTGGGGTCGTTTCCCTCGGTGCTCTCGCGTGCCAATGCCTTCTACTACGGCAATCCGCAGAACCGCTTTTGGCGCGTGATGGCCGCGTGCCTCGGTATGCCTGTGCCGCCCAACGAGGGCGATCCTTTGGCAAGCGGTGAGCCCGCGACGCTCGATGCCTCGATTGCCGTCAAGCGGGCCATGCTACTGAACGGCGGCGTGGCCCTGTGGGATGTGATCGAGAGCTGCGACATTAAGGGCTCGAGCGACGCGAGCATTCGCAACGTTGTGCCGGCACATATCGAGCGCATTACCGGCACAGCTCCCATTGGGCGGGTGATATGCAACGGTGGTACAGCTGGCCGGCTCTACAAGCGCTATCTACAAGAACGCACCGGGCTGCCTGCCATCGTCCTACCCTCGACAAGTCCCGCCAATGCCGCCTGGCGCCTGGAGCGTCTTGTTGAGCGTTGGCACGAAGCCGTTGACTGGGCTGTTATTTAATTTAGATTTTTGTTTGAGCGTGGGCGCCCAGACGTTTCAGAACGCCTCGCCAGATCGGCGCGGGCACGGCTGGCTCGGCGCAAACCATGCCGTCGGTGTCGACGTTGGCGGCATTGCCGCCGCCAAGTCGCTGTGCATGCTCGACGGAGCAGCCCATGCGCACAGCGCCCACAAGCTTATCTATCGCTTCCGAAAATGGTCGGCGCAAGAGGCCCATGCGTGGGGAATGGCGAAGCGCTGCGATGCCGCTGCCGGCGCAGATGGCAACGCCGCCACACCACAATTGGTCATGGCGCTCACATGCCTTGTGCAGGCGAACGGCGGTCTCACGCGCCTGCTCAGTGCCCTGTTGTGCGGCTCGAATCGCGGCGTAGACACGCGTTCCCGTACCGCCAAAGCGCTCAAGCGCCTGCTCGATGGCTGTCAACGTCTCATCGTCAGCCACATCTTCAATGGCCAGCACGATGCCATCGGCAACGCTGCCGGCGTCATTTGCCTTCAAGTCGACCGGGTGGGGGAGTGCGGTGCCGGAAAGCTGTGCATAGGCGGTGATGGCATCCTGCAGGTCCCAGAGCAAAAACTCAAGATCGTCGCTATTGGGAATGCTGATATACGCAATGGTTTGCAGTGTTTTTGGTACGTCGCCACGCGCGATTGTC
>WGSQ01000287.1 GCA_014871605.1 Collinsella sp.
GAGGTCGACCCCAAGAGCCTCAAGTGCCATAAACGCCGCGAGTACGAGCGCAAGGAGTACATGGAAAAGATCGCCCGCACCACGGGCCTGACGGTGACCAAGCTCAATCCGGCGACGGCGGCGCTGGCCTCGGTGACGCAAAAGCTCAAGGCCCATCGCCATCAGATAACCCAGTTGGAGCGCACGCTCAACACCATGTGCGGCACCACGACGGCCAAACGTCGCCGTTCGCTTACGCACGGGCGCCAACTGGTGCTCTCAACGCTGCAAAACCACCCCGAGCTTGCCCAGAACATGCAGGTGAGCACGCCGGAGTGTGATTTTGACAAGTGCACGTCGTGCGGCGAGTGTGTCAACGTGTGCCCCACGTTTGCCTGCGATCTGGTGGGAAGCGGCCGCTTTGCGTTGGAGTCCACGTATTGTTTGGGCTGCGGCGCCTGTGTCAAGGTGTGTCCCGAGCATGCGCTCAAGCTTGTTGAGCACGATGCGTCCAACTTGGTTGTCGTCGATCCCGAAGCCGAGGAAAAGGCCGCCCAGAAGGCGAAGGCTCACGAAGAAGCCCAGAAGGTCAAGGCTGAGGCGAAGGCCAAGCTCGACAAGATGCTCGATCAGGTGGAGAAGCTCGCGGACTAGTCAGCGACCCCTATCTCCGCTTCATTCGTGCCGCCGTGGCGTCCGGGTTCGCCCAGATGCTGCGTCGGCGCTATACTTATGCAGTTTGAAATGCTTGTACCAAAAGGAGCTGTCGTGTCCCTTTCCATCGGTATCGTGGGCCTGCCCAACGTAGGCAAGTCGACGCTGTTCACCGCGCTTACCAAAAAGACCGGCCTTGCCGCCAACTATCCGTTCGCCACGATCGACCCCAATGTGGGTATCGTCGACGTGCCCGATAGCCGCCTGCAAAAGCTCGCCGACATCGTTAACCCGGGTCGTATTGTGCCGGCGACGGTCGAGTTCGTCGACATCGCAGGTCTGGTGAAGGGCGCTAACGAGGGCGAGGGCCTGGGCAACCAGTTCCTGGCCAACATTCGCGAGACCGACGCCATCTGCGAGGTCGTGCGCTACTTTAAGGACCCCAACGTCATGCGCGAGGTGGGCCGCACGGGCGAGTTCGTCGACCCCGCCGGCGATGCCGACACCATCATGACCGAGCTCATCCTGGCCGACATGGGCACGCTCGAGAAGCAGCTGCCTAAGCTCGAGAAGGAGGCCAAGCGCGACAAGGAGCTCATGCCCAAGTTTGAGGTCGCCAAGCGCCTGCTCGCCTGGCTCAACGAGGGCAAGCGCGCTGCGTCTATGGAGATGACCGACGAGGAGCGCGCCGCTGCCAAGGGCCTGTTCCTGCTCACTATGAAGCCCATCCTGTATGTGGCCAACGTGGACGAGGATATGCTCAACGACGATCTGGCGCCCATCGATGGTGTTAAGCCGCTGCCCATCTGCGCCAAGATCGAGGCCGAGCTTTCCGAGCTCGATCCCGAGGACGCCGCCGACTACCTGGAGAGCCTGGGCCTGGAACAGCCCGGTCTGGACGTGCTCGCGCAGGCGGCCTATAAGCTGCTCGGTCTGCAGTCGTTCTTTACGGCCGGCGAGATGGAGGTCAAGGCTTGGACGGTTCGTCAGGGCGCGACCGCCCCGCAGGCCGCCGGCGTCATCCACACCGATTTTGAGCGCGGCTTTATTAAGGCCGAGGTCATTGGCTATGACGACTACATCGAGCTCGGCGGTGAGCAGGGCGCCAAGGCCGCCGGCAA
>WGSQ01000288.1 GCA_014871605.1 Collinsella sp.
AATGATATACTAACCTCATCAACCAAAAGAAAAAGGAGGAGCTTTCCATGCCTACGCAAAAAAGCACCGCACGGCTGTCGAAAAAGCCGCCGCTGTCGCCCGAGGAGCTCAAACAGATCGACGCTTACTGGCGCGCAGCAAACTATCTGACCGCCTGCCAGCTCTATCTTCTCGATAATCCTCTGCTCGAGCGCCCGCTGCGCGAGAGCGACTTAAAGCAGACCATCGTCGGCCATTGGGGCACCTGCCCGGGCCAGAACTTCATCTACACGCACTTAGACCGCGTCATCAAGCGCGATGACCTCGATATGATCTACCTTTCCGGCCCCGGTCACGGCGGCAACGCCATGGTCGCGCAGGACTGGCTGGACGGCAGCTATACGGAGGTCTACCCCAACATCACGCGCGATAAGGAGGGCATGCAGAAGCTCTTCAAGCGCTTCTCCTTCCCCGGCGGCATCCCGAGCCATGTCGCGCCCGAAACGCCGGGCTCTATCCACGAGGGCGGCGAGCTGGGCTATTCCCTCTCCCACGCCTTCGGCGCGGTGGCGGATAACCCCGACCTGATCGCGGCCTGCGTCGTCGGCGACGGCGAGGCCGAGACCGGCCCGCTCGCAACGTCCTGGCACGGCAACAAGTTCATGAACCCGATCACCGACGGCGCAGTCCTGCCGATCCTGCACTTAAACGGCTTCAAGATCGCAAATCCGACCATCTTCTCCCGCATGAGCCACGAGGAGGTCGAGTGCTTCTTCCGCGGCTGCGGCTGGGAGCCGCGCTTTGTCGAGGGTGACGAGCCCGAGACGATGCACCAGCAGATGGCCGCCGCGGTCGACTGGGCCATCCGCGAGATCAAGCGCATCCAGCGCACCGCGCGAGAGAGCGGCAAGGCGAGCCGCCCCCGCTGGCCGATGCTCGTGCTGCGCACCCCGAAGGGCTGGACCGGTCCGAAGGAGGTCGACGGCAACGCAATCGAAGGCAGCTGGCGCGCCCATCAGGTGCCCATCTCCATGGGCGCGGATGAAAAAAAGCACCTGCCGCTGCTCGAACAATGGCTGCGCTCCTACAAGCCCGAAGAGCTCTTCAACGAGGACGGTACGCCGGTCGAGCTGATCGCGTCCTTCCCGCCCAAGGGCGAGCACCGCATGGGCGCAAACCCGCACGCCAACGGTGGTCTTCTCCTGCGCGACCTGCGCACGCCCGACTTCCGCGACTACGCGGTCGATATCCCCGCCCCCGGCGAGGTCGAGGCGCAGGACATGTACGTCCTTGGCACCTATGTCCGCGATGTGATGAAGCTCAACATGGAGTCGCGCAACTTCCGCATCTTCGCACCCGACGAGACGGCGTCCAACCGTTTGCAGGCCGTGTTTGACGTCACGGGCCGCCGCTTCCTCGACAAGCAGATCGAGGGCATCGACGAGCACCTTGACCCCGACGGCCGCGTGATGGACTCCATGCTCTCCGAGCACTTCTGCGAGGGCTTCCTCGAAGGTTACCTGCTGACGGGCCGCCACGGCTTCTTTGACAGCTACGAGGCCTTCATCCGCATTGTCGACTCGATGTTTTCCCAGCACGCCAAGTGGCTCAAGATGTGCAATGAGCTCCCCTGGCGCCACGATATCGCCTCCCTCAACTATATCCTCGCCTCCAACGTCTGGCAGCAGGACCACAACGGCTTCACGCATCAGGACCCCGGCTTCCTCGACCACG
>WGSQ01000289.1 GCA_014871605.1 Collinsella sp.
ACCGATAGTTGTTTAACGGAGCGCGAAACATACCTGGAACCTCCGATATCAGAGCAAACGTCACCCGCAGCCCGGCGGCAGTCATATGTTTCCAACATCAAACCATATGGCAACCACTCGCGGAGGGGGCATCGGCGAACGGTGCATTTTTGCGCTCCATTGGTCAAACGTCAACGCGCGCTACAGCTCTTGCCCGATCAATTCAGATTTTGTCGCATACTATCGTAGATCCCCAACGCTTCCACCCCCCCCCGAATTACTCAGGGCGGCCGCGATGGCGCTCAATCCAGCCCACGGCAAAGTCGACAAGCTCGCGTTGCCGCATAAAGCGGATCATCCCGTTACCGAGAGGCGCCGTACGCACCGAGCATTCACGCTCAAAAGCAGCGCCGATTTCATCGAAATCCTCGCCATCGACAAAGAGCGTGCGGTATTCCTTCCATACGCGTCGACCGTTTTCCACAATCGCACTGTGCTCCGCACAATCGTGCTTGCCAGGGTATTCCGCACGGGCGTCAGCCAAGTGCAGCGATGTATTCTTGTCGTAGCCCACGCCCACAAGCAGCACGTAGCCATCCAAATCGTACAGACGCGCGATAGGCGATCCGTCGCCAAAGATGTTGCTCAGATCGTGGTTTTCCGTCAAGAATTGAGCATGCCGGCCGTTTGCCGCCACTGAACGCGCCGGATGGTCGCTTCTATGCGTACCCGGCCACGCGCGAAACATCTCGGCAACAGACCCCATCGTATTGGTAGGCGTAATGCGCTTGTCATAGGCAGGCCAGTTATCACGAATCAACTGCCACCATTCTTGAGGTTCCTGCCAATGGACGCCGCTCTCGGGGTCCAGGTTTTTCCAGGATTGCGTCGGCATCATGATGGTGCCGGTCTCGCCCACCGTCTGGAGCAGCGCCCCGATCACCGGCTGCGCGCCGCCGCACACATATCCAAGCGAGCTGAGCGAGCAATGGACCATAACCGCCTGCCCCGCGCACATGCCGACGGCAGAAAGCGCGTCGAGGATATCCTGCTTGAGCACGATTTGTCGATCCATTGCCATTTCCTCGCTATCCCCGCAGCCTATTTGTTTTAGCGTCATGTGTCGAAATGACACACGGGCTATGCGGCGTATTTACGCTGCAAATGATACGCTCCCAATGTCTCAAGGGATCTTTTTAGTACTTGAAGAAGCCCTCGCCCGAGCTTTCGCCCAGCTTACCTTCGTCGAGCATTTTCTTGAGGACGGTGGCCATGGCCTTAAAGTTGTAGGGCATCATCATCTTTTTGAGCAGCGGGCTCACCAGGCCCGGGACCTTCTGATACTGCATAACGATGTTGTAGGCCGTCTGGATGCCCACCGTGTCGAATACGCGGAACGGGCCCTTGGGAGCGCCGGTGCCGCGCGTCCATGCGAGGTCGATGCTCTTAGGGTCGCTGACGCCCGAAACGTACAGGTCCAGGCCCGAAAGCAGCCATGGCACCAGCATAGAGTTGAGCAGGTAGCCGTTCTTTTCCTTGTTGACGGGAAGCGCCAGCATGCGAATGTCGTTGGCGAAGTCGACGAGCTCGTCGAAGTAGCGCTTGTCGGTTTGGTCCTGCGCCATGACCTCGGTCATGTTGTTCTTCCAGATGGAATTGGCAAAGTGCAGCGACAGGTACTTCTCGGGGCGACCAGTGTACTTGGCAAAGGTGCTCG
>WGSQ01000029.1 GCA_014871605.1 Collinsella sp.
ATTTAATGTTGTCCGCATTTGAATACGCAAGGATAAACATGCAAAGCAGACAAACCATCGCCGAGCGACTTCCGGTAAGAAGGACAACGGCGGCTGTGATAAGAGTAACGAGAACCTGATTGACCCTGATTCCCATCGCTCTGTTAGCAATATGGCTCAAGGCAAAATATAACAGTGCGACTTCAGCAGTTAGGAGACTGTGACCCATGATAGAGACAAGGCGACCTGAAGAACTCATGCTAACAAGGCTAACTGAGCCATAAAAAGCAGTGAAGGTTTTCGATACAGCAGAACCGCTCACAAGATCGCACGCAGCGCATGCGACGATAATGACCATAACGACATTTAAGACCCTCATAAACCCCTCAAATAAAGATGGGAAGATGGTCTCAGGAATAACAATCAATAGAAGAACCAGAGGAAAGAGACAGGAGATGAGATAAGAGATAGACATCCCAGTTGAGAAAGCAAGAAAGACCAGACCAGCAAACAATACGAAACGGACTACGCTAACGCCTCGAGACATTGAGTACTTATGACCAAGCATATATAGAAGAAGCCAAGCGACAGACAGCAACACAAGAGGATTAAGGGCCCAGACCGCCTCGCTACCAGGAATAATTCTATGCCTCAAAACATAAGGAGTGGCAAACAAACCAAGAGCAATGAATATGCCCGCCCTTCTGCCAACCGCCTCGTCCTGTTCAATAGGGCGTCGATTATTTCTTGAAAAAACGAGGTTATCTGCATTCACCCCCAATCACCTCACTCCACATATCGGCAATAGCATTAGCAGAAAGCAACTCCCTCACACCTGCGGCGTTTTTCCCTAGGCGATAGGCGAGCTCATTCTCATCCGCTACGCGTGTCATCGCTACGGCAAGCTCATGTTCGTCGCCAACAGGAACCAGTATTCCGTTTTCGCCGTCATGAATCACCATGCGCGCACCGCCGCAGGGGCAGTCGGTACAAATACATGGAAGGCCAATTGCCATAGCCTCGAGCATCGAGTTAGAGAGTCCCTCATAATCGCTGGGCAGGACAAACAATCCAGCATCGCGCACCACATCGTGCACGTCCTGACGCCCAGGGTTGATGGAAACGGCATTCGCAATGTCCAATTCTTCCGCGAGTGCGACGAGCGAATCGTGCTCCGCGCCGTCGCCATAGACCTCGAGTGTCCAATCATCATGAGAAGCCGAGAACTCCGCGAAGGCACGGAGTAACATACCTAAATTCTTCTGCTTCTCCAAACGGCAAAAGCAGGCGACCGAATGACGGCGCTCTCCGCAAAAAGGTTCAGGCAAATTGTCCTTTACGGGATTGAGGATCACGGTCTTCGCAACCTTGTCCGAGAAATACGCCGCCGCATCGTCAGTCTGGCAGACCAACATGTCCGCATGGCGGTAGAGCCTCTCACGGAGCCAATTAGTCTTTTTACCACTGCCCACACGCGCCGGATCGTTTCGCTCCGAGATTACCAAGCGGTTGGGCAGCCCGGCGAGCGCAATGATGGTCTGCATGTTCACGAAATACTCGAAAGCCACGAAACATGCATAGGGGTTATGTTTGGCAACACCGCGCAACCAAGAGATGCGATTCGCCCTGGAATGCCCGTCGGAACTCTGAGGCCCATACTCCTTTTGCACCCCCTCTACGACCGGATATTCACCCTCAAAATTGTTGTACACGGCGATGCCAACACGCTTACCGCGACGGGTGAACTCTGCCGCTAGGACGCAGATGACACGAGCAGCGCCCCCGTTTGCGAGGGCGTTGCTCACGAAAATGATATCTTGGTTCTCTAATATCACGATTCCCCTTGAGGTCCTAACAACTGCCAAAGCAGCCGTTAATGTACTCGGTAACGTTGAACGAACGGTTCGCCCCGAAGGGCTCCCACGAAGCGGGTATGAACCCGCAGCCCCGCGGACAATGGATACGCCTGCAGCACTTAATGCCCGGATGATCCTTCGCCGCAAAAATGAGCTTGTGCTCAAGCGGCAGGGCATCAAAAGCAAGTAGGTCTTCCTCGGTGGCACCGTTCTGGTCATTCAGCTTGAAAATCAGCCTGTCGTGATTGACACGTTCCACACGGCTCTGCCATTTGCGACGTGCGGTCGCCTCGTCGTGATGGTGGAGCATCTGAAGTTCAATATCTCCCAGACGTCCAATGAGGTAAGTCCCCCAATTTCCGTTGGAGCCGAGCTCCGCCTTCCACTTCGACTCTTCCGGAGCAATGAACTCAAGTGGCTCGGAGAGGTAACTATCCAATTCGGCACAAAAGCGCACATAATCACCCGGCATAATGAACATGCCAATTGTCGGCGACGCTTTACGCATGCCGTAGCTCTCATAGACTGTACCACCCCAACAATTGTTGGAAATAATGGTGAAATTATCCACGGCAAGCCCTTTTGCCCTGGTCTTGCAAGTGAGGGGAAGCCACAGTCCGTTTCTCAGCTTGAGGCGCACCGTCTCGCGATTGAGCTTCCCCAAGGGCCCTGGAAGCGTCATTTGCCACCACCTAGATATATCGTCCTAAGCCTCTTTGAGACCTCGTGAATGTCGAAACCGTATCTGCGGAGCGCTAGAAGCGCGCGCTCACTAGCCGCGCGGCGGACGTCTACGACGCTGTTGACCTCAAGCGTCTCGCGCGCGCAGGCGGCCCACGCGGCGGCACCATCCCTAAGTGAGAGGAATCGAACGAGCGGGGTAACGGCGCACTCCCCCGTCACGACATCGGAGACCAGGCAAGGAAGTCCAGCCGCCTGCCATTCGAGCACAACGCTGGGCAACCCCTCGAAGAGCGAGGGGAGCATCATCAGCTCGCACGCCTGGAGAAACTCGTCGACATTAGAAACGCGCCCGGTAATCGTCACGCGGTCCGCGAGCCCCTTCTCGGCAATTAATCCCTCAATCTTCGAGCGGTCGGGACCCTCACCAACGATGAAGAGCCTAGCACTCGGAACATCGCGAGACAGTAGCCCGAACACATCGATGAGGAACGATTGATTCTTCACGTAGTTGATGTTGCCGACGAAACCGACGGCAGGTTCGTCCCCGAATCCGAGGCGTGAGCGCACCTCGTTGCGCTGCACGGCATCGAAGGCATACTTCTCAAGGGCAAATCCGTTGTGGAGGACCTCGAAGGGGCCATCTTCAAAGAGCCACCTGCCAGCGTCCTCGCCGCACGCGAGTGCCCGCGTCCAACTACCACGGAAGAAGGGGCGAAGCATCTTGTCCCGTCGAGGATCATCGCTCCTGGTGTTGTGCGAGTGCGCAATCCGCTCGCGCACTCCCGCGAGCTGCGCACACCGAAGCTCGATGGCCATAACCGAGCTGCTCCCGTGAACGTGCACCACGTCGATACGCTCTCGCCTCATATACGAGATGAGAAAGCGCACATACCCAAAAGTGTCGGAGCGTCTGTCGGGCGTCTCCACGACATCGCATCCGAGCAATCTCAACTCGTCAAGAACGTCTGACTCATTGTTATATACGGCCGCCACGCGGACATCAAGTCCGTCGCGATCCATGGAACGCATGAAGCTCAGTATGGAGGACGTAATTCCCTCGCGGCGCAGCCCGCCAGTCGGGACCACGAGAACCTTCCTATCCATCGCAGCTCACGTCCCAAAAAGCTTTGATGTGGTTTCCCCCATTGGTATGGATGACCTCGCCGGACACACACTTAGAGGCATCACTTAAAAGGAAGCACGCGACCTCGGCGACCTCCTCGGGCCTAAATATACGGCCCGAGGCACACTCGCGGTACATATTGCCGTCGGAAGCCTCAGCGTAGTCGCGCGTCATGTCCGAAAGTGTAACGCCAGGTGCCACGGCGTTCACGCGAACCCCAAGCGGATACATACGCCTAGAAGCAGCACGCACGAAGCTGTCCATGGCGGCCTTGGTCATGCCGTAGGGGATATCATAGGCCTGCTCGCCCGTCTCGCTCGTGATAACGAGGAGCTCACCCGAGGGCTCCTTCTCACGCTCTTTACGGCAAAGAAACTCGCGACAAAGGAAATACGCCCCGCGCATGTTAATGGCGAACTGCTTATCGAAACCTTCGATGGTCACGTTGTCGAAACGATGCTCATGAAGGCTCACGCCGGCGATGCTCGCCAGGCAGTCAATGCGCCCGCCGAGCTTGACCTCGCATGCGTCTAGGAACTCCCCTGCGCGCTCCGCCTCGGAGACATCGGCAACCACATAGGACACGTCGGAGCCAAGTTTCTCGCAGGCAGCTTTGAGAGTTGCCTCCTTGCGGCCAGAGATGACGACCTTGGCACCCTCCGAAATGAACTTTTCTGCCATGGCGAGCCCGAGCCCGCGCCCGCCTCCGGTGATGACGACAGTCTTTCCCTTAAGCACGTTGCCCGCGCTCACCTGCGCGACTTCGACATTCACGAACTTCTCTGGAGACGACGCCAGGACAAGCTTTGCAGCTTTACGAATAACTCTTTTGAATCCCATGCGACTACCTCTTGAAAATCCCGGCGATCTTCTGGGCCTTCTCCTGCCCGATGGTCGCCTTGATGAGCTCCTTGGACTTGCGGATCGCCTCTGACTGCGCGTCGCGGGGACGGGTCATGTCGAAAACGTCGTAGACGAGCTTGGAGTCCGCGCTCATCTCGGAAAAAACCTCGAGCAGGACGGGGCCCTCAGCGTCGTCATCGAAGAACTCCTCGACTGCTGCGTCGAGCTCCTCGGGATTATGCGCGCTCATATAGCGGAAGCCGCATTCGCGCACCCAGCCCTCAGCCTTGGTGTGGTGACGAGCGCAGGTGTGAAGGTCCGAAGCCTCGTCCTTCCACATCTTATTGAAGTAAAACTCCTCCCCGCCCTCATTGTTGAGGAGGAGAATGCGCACCTTGTCAGTCACGTGGCGAATGCGAAGCGCATTCATGTCATAAAAGAAAGCAAGGTCGCCGATCACGAGATAGCTGGGCCTGCCGCTCGCCGCGGCCTGACCCAGGAGGGACGAGAGGCAGCCGTCGATGCCGTGCGTGCCGATGTTCGCGTAGACCTTGACACCCGGCTGAAGTTTGAAGAAATTTGTGAGGCGGATTGCGCTGTTGATCGCAAGGTGCAGGATGGATCCCGACGGCACTCGCTCGACGACCTTGCGGATGGCGGCCATGTTCGAGTAGGGAAGCTCCGGTACCGTCGCGGAGGCCTCATAGGCCTTGAGGGCTGCAAGGTAGCTCCCGTCGGGCTCGCACGTAGAGGCATCGACCATGCGCGAGAAGAACTCAGCAGGCGTGCACTCGAACACCCTCGTTAGGCTCCTGAACATATCACAGACAGAACCGTCCTCGCTGATAGACCAGTGCTCATAGGACCCTGCGAATTTACGCAGCATATCCTTGAGGCCAGCAGTCATGTTGCCACCGAAGGTGATGACCACGTCGGGCAAGAACTCAGAGAACTTTTTGGGCGTGATGTAACGGTACTCCATGCATAGCGTCGGGTTGAAGGCGTGCTCGCGAGGGATGTTCGCCATGTACTCGGCCGCAATGGCCACCTCGTAGCTAGCTGCGAAGCTCTCAAGGGCGCGCGCGAGCTCAGCGGGGCAAGAGGACTGCTGGCCGGCGACCACGAGCACGCGCTTGGCGCGAGAAAGACGATCCGCGCACGCGGCCCACTCATCGGCCTGGTCGGTTTCGACCCTGCGGATCCTAGTGACCTTCGGGAGCTCCTTGACGTTGAACGAGTTGTTGTACGCCTTCATCGGCACGTTGATGTGGATAGGGCCTGTGCCGTGGTGATCGAGCTCGAGCAGGGCCTCGTTGACGAGACGTTCGCAGAAGTGTGCATCGTCGGTGTCGTTGATGATGGGCAGGTTGACGGACTTGCGCACGTGACGGTCGTACATGCCAACCTGGTCGATCATCTGGTCCTCCCACTGCCCGAGCATGGCGGGGTTGCGGTCGGACGTGAGTACGACGAGGGGCACGTCCTGGTAGAAGGCCTCCGCGACGGGCGGCCAGTAGTTGCAGGTCGCCGTGGAGGAGGTGCAGGAGATCACGACGGGCTCGCCGAGCTCCTGAGCAAGCCCAAGCGCGAAGTAGCCGGCGCTGCGTTCATCGACGACGGAATAGCAGGTGAAATACGGATCCTCCTCGACGGAGTGTACGAAGGGGACGTTGCGGCTGCCGGCAGAGAGCACTAGATGGCGGATACCGTACTCCTTGAGCAGGGCGATGATGATTTGGTATGACTTTAACTCCGTATACATGCGGAGACCTCCTTCTTAAGGTAGGCGCGTGCGGTATCGCGGCCCGCGCGAACGACTGCGTCGGTGGCGGCCCAGTCCACGGGCGCATCCAGAGTGGCAGCGAGCTCTCCTGCCCCAGTTGCAGCACGGGAAGTCAGGCCCAGGCGGCTCAACAGATCGGTGAGCTTCTCGGAGTTACCGTAGCCCGAGCTCCTCACGAAGGAGGCGAAGGGCGTGTGGGAGATGGCCGAGAAGATGGTGCCGTGGAATGTGTCGGTCACCACGGCGTCAGCATGCTTGAAGTAAGCGAGCACCTCAAAGGGCGAGCAATCCACGAAGCGATCGCAGACGCCCTGAACCCCACCGATGTTGAGCACCTTGAGGCCGCGCTGATCGGCGTAGGCGCGCACGGCGGCGCACTCCTCGGGCGTGAGACGGCCCGAGTAGCCGTATGCGATCATGTAGCGGTCCTCGTCGACCTCAGCGGGAATCAGCCCGCACTCGCCAAAATAGTCGTAGGCGAGCACCGGATCCAAATTGAAGGTCGGCGCTTCCCCCGTCAGGGACTCAACAATGGCGCCCGTGTTTGCGTCGCGTGCCGAGACGGCGTCGAGGCCATTGAGGTAGCCTGCGACCTCGTCGCGCTTGCCATAGCGATCAAGCTTGTCGAGCGTGGTGTTGCCGAAGGAGGCGGCGTAGGTCACTTTACGGCAGGCGCGCGACCCGTCGCCGAAAAGCGCGGGCGTGAAGCCCACATTAGCGTTATCCTGCACGCAGTTGAACACCTCGTCGCTGCCGATGACCAGGAGGTCGATGTCGGGGTCAAGGTTGGGCTCCTCGGTGACGCCTAGCATCGGGTAGAAGCGCTGGGCGTAGGTGCGTTTATAGCGGATGAAGGCGAGCTTGTCCCTGAGCGGGGCGTCGTAGCGGAATACCTCGAGGGCCTTCTCCGCCTTGCGGGCGACGCCCTTCTTCGATGACGGGGACGTGACCAGGCACTTGCCAGGCTTATAGTCAACGAACTGCACATCGCAGCCAAGGGACTCCAGGATGGACTTCAGGCCGAAAGCCTGCAGGAAGGACCCGTAGTTGTAGATCCTCTGCATGCTGAGTATGCCGGCGCGGGGTTTAGTCATGCGGTTAAATTCCTTCTATTAGTCTTTCGAGCTCTCGGCAGAACTCGGCGTTGTGGCTCTTAAAAGTGACGCCGCGCGAGAGCTCGCGGGCGCGATCGATGGCGGCGGAAAGGTCTGCGACGTCGTAGACGGGCACGATTCCGCCCTGGCGCTCCGCGACGATGCGCACGAAGTCGGCCTGATGGTTGTTCACGTGCTCGTCAAGGTCGCCCCTGCGGGGCACAACGACAGGCACCTTGCCTGCGGCCATGGCCTCGATGAAGCTTGAGGGGCCGCCGTGCGTGATCACCACATCGGCACCCTCCATGAAGCTCTTCATCTGTCGGAACGGCACGAAACGCGAGTGGTCGCAGTGGACGGGCTCATACGTCGAGTAACCCGTCTGGATATAGACGGGCTCATCGAGCGTCCCGTCCGCCTTGAGGTCGTCGACCGCCTTGACCAGGCGGTCGAACTGCTGCTCGTGGGTACCCACGGTCACGAATACCATGCGCGTCCTTCCCTAGAAGATAGAGCCGAGGTCAACGGCGCTCTTGTAGACATCGAGCTGTTCTGGCCACTGCACTACGAATAGGTCGGCCACGCCGTTGAGCATGCGACCGGTCATCGTGGGCTTGTCCACGCGGTCGAAGACCTCCACGTAGACGCATTTGGACCCGAGCATCTTTCCGATCAGGAAGAACGGCACCGCAACCGCGGCACCGGAGCTGATGATCAGGTCGGGACGCTCCTTGCGGAGCACCTTCCAGGCGAGAACCGTGTTCTTCAGCAGGTTCGGGATGTTGCGGTTCGTCGGGTAGTGGCAATGGTAGACACGCTCCCCTTCCAGAAGAGAGTTCGCGTCCTCCTTGTCGAAGGTCACCCAGAATCGATCAGCCGCACGTTCCCATACAGGTCTCAGGAGCCACATATGCGTAAGATGCCCACCACTTGAGCTGGGAATGCAGATCTTTGCCTTAGAAAGGTCCACGATGAGCTACTCTCCGATTCCGTAATACTCGCGATACCACTTGGCAAAGGCCCTCAGGCCGTCCTCGAGTGGCGTCGCGGGCTTGTAGTCCAGGTCGCGCTGGAGTGCCGTGGTATCGGCATAGGTGACGGGCACGTCGCCTGGCTGCATGGGCACGAGCTGCTTGTGGGCCTCGAAGTCGTAGTCAGCGGGCAGCACGCCTTCCTCCACCAGCACACGCTGCAGCGTGTCGACGAAGTCGAGCAGGTTCTCGGGGTGCGAGTTGCCGATGTTGTAGACGCGGTGCGCGGCGAGGGGCAGCCCGTCCTCGCCCATCATCACCTCGGGCGCGGATTCCATGACGCGCCTGACGCCCTCGACGATGTCGTCGACGTAGGTGAAGTCGCGGCGGCAGTCGCCCATGTTGAAGATCTTGATGGTCTCGCCGCGGCGCAGCTTCTCGGTGAAGCCGAAGTAGGCCATGTCGGGCCTGCCCATGGGGCCGTACACAGTGAAAAAGCGCAGCCCAGTCGCGGGGATGGAGTAGAGCTTGGAGTAGGCGGCGGCCATCAGCTCGTTGGACTTCTTGGTGGCAGCGTAGAGTGACACCGGCGAGTCGACGCGGTCCTCCTCGGAGAACGGCACCTTCTTGTTACCGCCGTAGACCGAACTGGAGCTGGCGTAGACGAGGTGCTTGACCGGGTGGTGGCGGCAGGCCTCGAGCACGTTGAAGAAGCCAACGAGGTTGCTCTCCAGGTAGGCGCGCGGGTTCTCGATGGAGTAGCGGACACCAGCCTGGGCGGCGAGGTTCACCACGACGTCGAAGCCGTTCTGGGCGAATAGGCGCTCGACGAGGGCGGCGTCGCACAGGTCGCCGCGCACGAAAACGAAGCGGCTCTCGGTGTCTGCCTCGGCCAGCATGCGCAGTCGTGCGTCCTTGATGCCGGGGTCATAGTAACTGTTGAGGTTGTCGAGGCCGACGATCACGTCATCGGTCTCCTCGAGCAGCTTCTTGACGAGGAACGCGCCAATAAAGCCGGCGGCTCCGGTGACGAGGACTTTTCTATCTGCCATTCATTCCACCTAGTCTCGTTTAAACAGGTCGCGTGTATAGACCTTGCCCGCCACGTCCGCAAGCTCATCGCTCCAGCGGTTGGCGACGATCACGTCGCAGTCGGCCTTGAAGGCCTTCAAGTCGTGGGTGACCTCGGAGCCGAAGAACTCCGGCGCGTCCAACGTGGGCTCGTAGACCACCACGGGCACGCCCTTGGCCTTCACGCGCTTCATGACGCCCTGGATGGAGCTCGCGCGGAAGTTGTCGGAGTTGGACTTCATCGTCAGGCGGTAGACGCCCACGACCGGCTTTTCCTTGCCGGCGTACACGCGGTCCCACACCATCTGGAGCACCTCGTCGGCCACGAAGTCCTTGCGGGTGCGGTTGGCCTCCACGATGGCCTCGATCAGGTTCTGGGGCACGTCCTTGTAGTTGGCCAGCAGCTGCTTGGTGTCCTTGGGAAGGCTGTAGCCGCCGTAGCCGAAACTGGGGTTGTTGTAGTGGCTGCCGATGCGCGGCTCCAGGCAGACGCCGTCGATGACATCGCGGGTGTTGAGACCGCGGACCTCGCAGTTGGTGTCGAGCTCGTTGAAATAGGCCACGCGCAGCGCCAGGTAGGTGTTGGCGAACAGCTTGACGGCCTCGGCCTCGGTGGTGCCCAGCACGAGCTCGGGGATACCCACAGTACCGTCGGCGTTCACGCGCTCCAGCTCGGCGGGGTCCGCCCCTTGGGCAAGCAGGCGTGCGAAGCGCTCGGCAGCCGTGACGGCCTCGGTCTCGTCCTTGGGCGCGCCCACCACGATGCGGCTGGGGTGCAGGTTGTCGTAGAGCGCCTTGCTCTCGCGCAGGAACTCAGGGCTGAAGAAGATCTTGCTGTCCCCTAGTCTCTCGCGAAGGCCCGCTGTATAGCCGACGGGGATCGTCGACTTGATAACGATCCAGGCGTCCGGGTTAACCGAGCGCACGGCGGCGATGGCGGCCTCGACGGAGCTGGTGTCGAAGAAGTTCCTGCCCGAGTCGTAGTTGGTGGGCGTTGCGATGACGGCGTAGTCGGCGCCCGTGTATGCCTCTGCAACGTCGACGGTGGCGTGCAGGTCGAGCTTGCGCTCCCCCTCCTTGGCCTCCGCCAGGAAGCGCTCGATCTCGTCGTCCTGGATGGGCGACTGGTAGTTGTTGATCTTCTCGACCTTATCGGACACGATGTCCAGCGCGTGGACCTCGTTGTGCTGCGAGAGCAGGACGGCGAGGGACAGGCCGACATAGCCGGTACCGGCGACAGCGATCTTCATTTTCTTCTCCGATTCGAATCGAGTATTAAAGTTAGGCATTAGTACGCATCGCTCCCGTTGAAGACCTCCAGAACCGTGAGGAGGACGATCTTGAGATCCATGACGATTCCGCGCTTGGCTATGTACTCGAGGTCCCGGCGGACCATGCCGTCGAACCCGGTGGAGTTTCGCTCCGTCACCTGCCAGAGCCCCGTAATACCTGGCTTCACCGCTAGCCTCTGCAGGTCATACTCGGTGTACTCCGCGACCTCGTTGGGCAGCGGCGGGCGCGGGCCGACGACAGACATCTGGCCCAGGAACACGTTCAAGAACTGCGGGAACTCGTCGATGGAGTGCTTGCGGATGAACTTTCCGATCTTGGCGACGCGCGGGTCCTCCTTCATCTTGAACATGGCTCCGGCGATCTCGTTTTGCTCTTTGAGCTCTGCGAGACGTTCGTCGGCATCCCTGTACATGGAGCGAAACTTCCACATGCGGAACGTGGTCAGGCTGCCGTCGGGGCGGGTCTGACCCACGCGGATCTGGCTGTAGAAGGGGTTGCCTTCGCTTTCAAGACGAATGGCGGCGGCAAGAATCAGACTGGGGATGGCGATGGCAGCGAGCACGACACCGCTGAACACGATGTCGAACGTGCGCTTCACGGCCCTATAGACAAGGCGCGAGCGGTCCCAGTCCATGATGGATTGCATGGCCCTGTAGCGGCCGGCGCCCTCGCCCCGGTCCATGGCCTGAGCAATCAGTGCCGCTCCCGCGGGCGCATTGCTCTCTGTTACTTCTTTAGCAGCCACAGTCAAACTTACGTCCCCGTTCCCCAGGGATCCCCCAATCGGTAAATTCAAAAATGCGAACGAATAGCTGGCGCAACGTCTCCCTTACGTTTTGCTGGGAACATCAAGCGGTAGCAGCTCCCTAAATGTGGAGTCACCCTCGCCCACGTCTACCAGACACCAGCGTTTATGACGGTCGATCTTCTTTACACGGGCCTCTTGCCCCACTAAGGGTCCTTGCTCTATGTGCAGCACGCCGTCTTCTATGCGCGCGACGCTGTTGCGCACCACGCCGTCGTCATCGAGCACGCTGCGGTACCAGTCCTGTGCATCGTCCGGCATGGGCATATACGCCCGCTCCCTACTACCGGCGATGCGACAGCCAAAGCTCAACTGAGCCAAAGCCCTATCGAGCGCAGCGGCATCATGCGTGGCGACGAAGAAATATTCCTTGTACATGGGTTTGGTTTGGAGCGACCATGCACCGTCCTGCTTAAACCAGAACTCCTTTTGCATTACAAAAGCGTCCTGCATCAGGTTGTGCGGGATAATGCGGCGAACCTTTTCGCAGGTCTCGCGCTCTTTTCCATGGGGGGTGTGAACCAGATACCAGCGGACGCGGCCGTGCTGGCTGTTGGTGGTGGCGCCGTTAAATGCGCCAGGCAGCTGCTCTTGGCGCCGTGCCGTCTGTTCCATGTTCTCGCCCCCTCTTTTGGCTTTGCGATGCACGCAAATGCAGGGGCGTTTAGAACAGGCTTCTCGCTCGCAGCTAGGCGCAGTCGCAAAAGTACAGGTTTTTGTAGAGGGGTATGGAGATGCACCTACTGGCAGTACATTTTGCGTAATCTGGGCAAACGCGGATTAATTGCTCGTATAATGGCCTATGTCGAAAGATACAAAAACCTGTACCTTTTTGTGCAACAAAAAAAGCCGCTCAACCAGCGGCTTTTCTTATTTCGGCATGAAAAAGGCGACCGCCCTTTATGGACGGTCGCCTTTGTTAATTGTTGTGAAGTTTGCCTTAGGCGCGGGTCCTGATCTCCTCAGTCACCTTAGCAACAAACTCGTCAACGCTCATCTGAACGGTCTCGTTGGAGCGATCGCGGACGGAGATGTTGCCGGCCTCGACCTCCTTCTCGCCCAGGATGAGCATGTAGGGAACACGGTCGATGCTGCGGGCCTCGCGGATCTTGTAGCCGATCTTCTCGTCGCGGTCGTCGCAGACCACGCGAATGCCGGCATCCTCCAGCTTGGCGCACACCTCGTGGGCGTAGTCACGGCTCTTCTCAGAGACAGGAAGCGCCTTGACCTGCACGGGAGCCAGCCAGGTGGGGAACTTACCTGCAAAGTGCTCAATCAGAATACCGATGAAGCGCTCGATGGAGCCAAAGCACACGCGATGCAGCATGATGGGGCGCTTCTTGGTGCCGTCGGCGTCCACGTACTCCAGGTCAAAGTTGAGCGGCATCTGGAAGTCGAGCTGCACGGTGCCGCACTGCCAGGTACGGCCGAGCGAGTCCTCCAGGTGGAAGTCGATCTTGGGGCCGTAGAAGGCGCCGTCGCCCTCGTTGACCTCGTAGTCCATGTGCAGCTGGTCCAAGGCGGTCTTGAGGCCTTCCTCGGCGCGCGCCCAATCCTCGTCCGAACCCATGGAGTCCTCGGGGCGGGTGGAAAGCTCAACGTGGTACTTAAAGCCAAACTTCTGGTACACGGAGTCGATGAGGTTGACCACGCCCACGATCTCGTCGGTCAGCTGGTCGGGACGCACAAACAGGTGGGCGTCGTCCTGGTTAAAGCAGCGCACGCGGAACAGGCCATGCAGGGCGCCGCGCAGCTCGTGGCGGTGCACCAGGCCAATCTCGCCGGCGCGGATGGGCAGCTCGCGGTAGGAGTGCGGCTTGGAGGCGTACACCAGCACGCCGCCCGGGCAGTTCATGGGCTTAATGCAGTACTCTTCATCGTCGATGACGGTGGAGTACATGTTGTCCTTGTAGTGGTCCCAATGGCCCGAGGTCTTCCACAGCTGCTTGTTCATGATGAGCGGCGTGGAGATCTCCACGTAGCCGGCCTTGTGGTGGATCTCGCGCCAGTAGTCCAGCAGCGTGTTCTTAAGGATCATGCCGTTGGGCAGGAAGAACGGGAAGCCGGGAGCCTCGTCGCGCATCATAAAGAGGTCCATCTCGCGGCCGATCTTGCGGTGGTCGCGCTTCTTGGCCTCCTCCAGCATGTGCATGTGCTCGTCGAGCTCTTCCTTGGTGGCAAAGGCGACACCGTTGATGCGGGTGAGCATCTTGTTGTCCTTGTCGCCCTTCCAGTAAGCGCCCGAGACGCCGGTGAGCTTAAAGGCCTTCAGCGCCTTGGTGTAGCAGATGTGAGGGCCGACGCACATGTCGATGTAGTCGCCCTGCTGGTAGAAGGTGATGTGGGCGTCGTCGTCCAGGTCGCCGATGTGCTCGACCTTGTACTTCTCGCCGCGCTCCTCCATAAGGGCGATGGCCTCGGCGCGGGGCTTCTCGAACACGGAAAACTTGAGGTTCTCCTTGACGATCTTTTTCATCTCGGCCTCGATCGCGGGGAAGTCGTCCTCGCTAATCTTGACGCCCTCGGGCAGGTCGACGTCGTAGTAAAAGCCGTTGTCGGTCGCGGGGCCGTAGGCAAAATCGGCCTGGGGGTACAGGCGCTTGATGGCCTGCGCCATGATGTGCGCGGCGGAGTGGCGGATGACGTGCGTAACCTCGTCCTGCGGGAGCTCGGCCACCGAACCGTCATTGTAGAGTGCCTTCATGGGTATGTTTTCTCCTCTCGGATGCCTGATGCAAGTGCGTGCGATGCGCTCGGCGTTTTTGACTTGCATCATTATAGGCAGGTTGCCTTGGTATACAAGCGCCCGCCGCACCTTAATGGCACGGCGGGCGATTTTCTACGCATGCTTCATCGTGTGGGCGGGACGCGCGGTGCCCGTGACATGCGGCGTGCTCGTGGCTTGCGGCCGGCCCGGCGATGGATGCGTTACTGGATGCGAGTTCGGCAGTAGGGGCAGACCTTCCAGTGCGCATCGAGCGGGCGATGGCAGCTGGGGCACACGTTGCGAACCTGGGTGTCGCACACCGGGCAGACGACGAAGTCTTTCTCGATGGGCGCACCGCACTGCGGACAGGTGCCGTACTGGGCAAGCTGGCGCTCGCGCAGGGCCATGTCCAGCTCCTGCTCCTCGCGGTCGGACGCATAGGAGTGCGGGCGCAGGACCAGGTAGGCAATGAGGCCTACAAACGGGATGAGGGCGATGATGCCCCATGCCACGTAGGCGCTGGCGCCGCGGCGGCGAGCGTCGATGAACACATAGACGACCGACAGCACATACAGGGCGATGATAAAGCCAACGAAGGCATAGACGACGCCCATAAGCTGCGGCGACATGAGCTCGGAGATGTACTTGGACATTACGGGTACCTTTCGGAATATTAACAGTCCGGTCAAGTTTACCACGGGGTTTGTTTATATGGGACTACGGCTGGGTACGGGGCTGGCGCGGACACAAACATCTCAATCTGTAACAG
>WGSQ01000290.1 GCA_014871605.1 Collinsella sp.
CGGACCTTGCACTGCTCATACGAGCGCGTGGTCACAAAGGACGCCGGCGAGGCGGCCCAGGCCTTCTTGCCACACGAAGCCATGCCGGCGGCAATGCTCACCAGATCCTGCTCGGCGATACCGACCTCGACGGACTGCTGGGGATACTGATCAAAGAACGGCGTGAGCGATGCGGAGCCGCGGGAGTCGGAGCACAGGACGACGATATCCTTATCGGTCTTCGCGGCCTCGAGCAGCGTGTCGCAGATAACCTTGCGATTGGCGATCTTGCTAGCCATTGATGGCATCCTTCTGGGCAGCGAACTCGGCGATTATCTGGGCATATTCCTCATCGTTGGGCAGGTGATGATGCCAGGCGGCCTTGTCCTCCATAACGGGCGAGCCATAGCCCTTCACCGTGTTGAGGATGATGACCGTGGGCTTACCCTTGGTCTCGGCAGCAAGCGTCAGTGCAGCGTCAATAGCCTGGACGTCGTTGCCCGGAATGGACAGCACGTTCCAACCGAAGGCGGCCCAGCGCTCTTCCTGGCTGTCCTGCTTCATGACGTCCTCGGTGCTGCCGCTAATCTGCAGGCGGTTGCGGTCCACGAGCGCGCACAGGTTATCGAGCTGGTAGTTGCCGCCGCTCATGGCGCCCTCCCAGACCGAGCCCTCGGCAAGCTCGCCGTCGCCCATGATGGTGTAGACGCGGTAGTCGCGGCCGTCCATCTTGCCGGCGAGCGCCATGCCCACGGCCACGGGCAGGCCGTGACCCAGCGAGCCCGAGTTCATCTCGATGCCCTTGAGCTTGTTGTTGGGGTGGCCGATGTAGGGGCTGCCGAACTTGGAGAAGCGTGCCTTGACGTCGTCGAGGTCAAGATAGCCCTCGTGGCAGAGCACCGCGTAGTAGGCCTCCATGGCGTGGCCCTTAGAGAGCACGAAGCGGTCGCGATTGGGATCGTCGACGGTCTCGGGCGAAATGTTGAGGTGGTTAGCGTAGAGGGTCATGAGGGCGTCGATCACCGACATGTCGCCGCCGATGTGGCCGCCGGCGCCAGCCATGATGATATCGACGCAATCGCGGCGGAGGTCCCAGCGCAGGGACTCAAGCTCTTCGATAGTTGCCATTTCTACTCTCCTCGCAGGTAGGCTTTAACGTCTTCTTCGATGGGGTCGTACAGGTCGGGGGCGATGCCGAGGCACTTGCACGCCTCGTAGAGCACCGGCACCACGTTGGCGTGAATAGCGACGCAGTGGTGGATGTAGGGACCCTCAACGATCTTGGCCTCGAGGCGCTTGAGGTTGTCGACCTCGACCCACAGGTAGGTGCCCATGCCTGCCGGGCCGTCGATGCCGCGGGCGTTGCCCAGCAGCAGCGAGTACTCGCCGTTGTCACCGTCAAAGCGGGCAAGGGTGAGGTCGCCGTGCTTGGCCTCGGCCGTCAGCGCACCGGGGTGGTCGAAAGCCAGCGGGTAGGTGAGCTTGGGCTTGACGGCCGCGCAGCTGCAGGGCCAGGGGCCACAGTGCTGCAGCAGCTCGCCGTTCTCGTTATCGGGATGGCGCACGGTCCAGTCGGCGAACATGCCGCGATGACGGCCAAGATCGGCTGCCTCGACCATGAGCGCAGTGATGGCGCCGTGGATGTCGGTTTCGCAGACGATAGGGATACCCATCTCGTTGAGGATGGCGTTGGCGGCGCAGGGCATAATGCCCAGC
>WGSQ01000291.1 GCA_014871605.1 Collinsella sp.
GAGAGCGCTCCCGCAAACTGCCTCTTGACAACTTATAGGAGCGTCGGTTTTAGTTTTCGTTATGCGGATTGTGCTTGGCTATTGCAAAAAAGTCTACTCACTTAGGCTTGAGGGTCGTTCGTTGGTGCCAATTCGCGCTTGTTTGCCGGCGCCGCGACCATCAGAAGTCCCTAGGACTCTTGCGGCAGGCGTTTCTTGCCCTTGCGGGCGCGGTTTCTAAAGTTCTCGACGGCCTCTTCCATGCCCAGAGGCACATAGGCGAGCTCATCGAGGTTATCGGGCAGGTAGCAGGCTAGGCTTTGCTCCTGCGCGCGGCCCGCCGCGAGCTGTTCATCGCTGGGCTGCGCTCCAGGTGTGGCGCAAATGCCATAGACGGCGGCACCCATCTCGCGCGTGCGGCGCTCGTATTCGGTCTCGGGATGCTCGGGATGGTCGCGGCGGACGTCGTCACTTACCCAAAGCGTGTCGTAGCCGGCCGCGGCAATCTGCCCCAGGGCGTAGTCGCGCAGCGGCTTGCTGTCGGTGCGCAGCGTGATGGTGGCGCCGGCTGCAAAGAGCGGGCGGTAGAGCATCAGATGGTCGAGATGGACGAGTCGTTTTTTGGCGTACTTGGCCTTGGGCTGCGGCGTGGGAAAGTTGATGGTGATGGCATCGAGCTCGCCTGCGGCAAACAGCTGCGGCAGCGATGCAGCGCCTCGGGGCAGCACAAGCGCATTGGGCAGCTCCTGCTCGCAGATTTTCTGCGCGGCATAGGCGATGCAGATGGGCTCCTGGTCCATACCGATAAAGAGGGCGTTTGGCTCGCGGACTGCTCGCTCTACAAGGTACGTTCCCTTGCCACAGCCAAGATCCAGGTGAAGGTGCTCGAAGGGCTTGCTGCCAACTGGCGCGCAAGCCCTTCGCCAATCTCCGACATAGGCCTCGGGGTTCGTCTCAATCGCATCGGCGTAGCGCTCCAGGCGCTCCTCGAGCACAAAGTTCTTAGGCGTGCGAACGTGGACGGCTCCCATGAGGCTCCTTGGTCATAAGTATGGAACGCATGGCTGCGCGTTCCGTCAATGGGTTAAAAAGAGGGTGGGCATAGTTTGCCCGAAAGACGCGGTGCGGCTCGACGGCGAGTCGTCGGTGCCTACAGGCGCTTGAGAATCACATAGCGGTTGAGATCGCCGCTACGACCGTCGGCATGGAAGCGCTCAAGCTCGCGCACGGGGACCTCGCCGCTCTTGTAGAACGTACGGACGCCGCGCACCAGGTCGGTGATCTGCTGATCGTCAAAGTGATGGCAATAGCGGTAGGCGTGGCGGTCGTTTTGCCAGCCGATGAGGTGGTCGCCGGCTTCAAACTGCGCGGAATCGTAACCTTCAAACGGCGGGGTGAGCTCGGCACGGGCCTCGGCGCGAACGGCCTTGCGCGCCATGCGCTCGTCGTTCATAAACTCCCAAAAGCTGATGGCGATGATGCCGCCTGGGCGCGTCTGGCGCACCAGGGCGTCGAGCACGCGTACGCGGTACTCGCACGACGGCACGTGGTGCATAAAACCAAAGCAGACCGAGATGTCGGCGAGCGGGGCGTCGAAAAGCACGTCGGGTGTCTCGGCGGGGTTGAGCTTCATAAGGGCATCGAGCACGTCGAGTTCCTGGAAGTGCAGGTTGGGAATGCGCAGGGCGTGAC
>WGSQ01000292.1 GCA_014871605.1 Collinsella sp.
GGGCATGGGGATGATCCTGCGGCCCCGCGCGGGCGCCCCCGGTTATACAACCTCTTCGATAGGAGCTTTTCCCACATGGCAGACATCGCATTCGAGAAGGACCTCTCCGTCGCCGAGACCGGCATCGAGGGCCTCAAGGTCGTCGACCTCGCCGTCCACGGCGACTCGCGCGGCTGGTTCAAGGAGAACTGGCAGCGCGCCAAGATGACCGCCCTGGGCATCCCGGACCTCAGGGTCGTCCAGAACAACATCTCCTACAACGACAGCCGCGGCGTCACCCGCGGCATCCACGCCGAGCCCTGGGACAAGTTCATCTCCGTGGCGCGCGGCAGCGTCTTCGGCGCCTGGGTGGACCTGCGCGAGGGCAGCGCCACCTACGGCAGGGTCTACACCTGCACGCTCGACCCATCGAAGGCCATCTACGTACCGCGCGGCGTGGGCAACTCCTTCCAGGCGCTCGAGGACGGCACCGCCTACACCTACCTGGTGGACGCCCACTGGTCGCTGGAGCTCAAGAAGACCTACACCTTCGTGAACCTCGCCGACCCCGAGCTCGCCATCGAGTGGCCGATCCCGCTCGATGAGGCCACCGTCTCCGAGGCCGACCTCAACCACCCGATGCTCAGGGACGTCGTCCCAATGGCGCCCAAGAGGACGCTCGTCACCGGCTGCAACGGCCAGCTGGGCCATGCTGTGCGCAGGCTGGCGGAGGAGCGCGGCGTCGCCAAGGACTTCGACTTCTGCGACATCGACACCTTCGACATGTCAGACCCGGACGCCTACACACAGTACGACTGGTCGCTCTACGGCACCGTCATCAACTGCGGCGCCTACACCGCCGTGGATAGGGCGGAGACCGCCGAGGGCCGCGCGACCGCCTGGAAGGCCAACGCGACCGGGCCGGCGCTGCTCGCCCGCACATGCTCTGATCACGGGATCACCCTCGTCCACGTGTCCAGCGACTACGTCTTCGACGGCACCGCCGAGGTGCATGACGAGGACGAGCCCCTCAGCCCGCTGTCCGTCTACGGCCAGACCAAGGCCGCCGGCGACATCGCCGTGGCCGGGTGCCCGCGCCACTACATCATGCGCTCCAGCTGGGTCATCGGCGAGGGCCGCAACTTCGTCAAGACGATGAAGGGCCTGTCCGACCGCGTCGCCGACCCCGAGGACGGGCTCGAGCAGGTCACGGTCGTTGACGACCAGCTGGGCCGCCTGACCTTCACGCGCGACATGGCCGAGGCCATCTTCCACGTGCTGGGGACGCACGCCCCCTACGGCACCTACGACTGCACGGGCTCCGGCGCCGTCAAGTCCTGGGCCGACATCGCCCGCGCCGTCTTCGAGGCGGCCAACGGCAACGGCGAGAAGGTCTTGCCGGTTTCGACCGCCGACTACTACGCGAACGCCGCGGGCCCCATCGCCCCGCGCCCGGTCCACTCCGCGCTCGACCTGTCCAGGCTCGAGGCCGTCGGCTTCCACATGCCCGACTGGGAGGAAGAGCTGGGGGAGTACCTCAAGACGCTCTAGCCGCTATTAACTTTTCGAGAGCAAAAGCCGCCGCTTGTTAACGGCGGCTTTTCTTGTTGGTGGCTATCTACGCAGTGGTGCCAATAGTATTTTGCGGAAGATCTACCTCTCGCTTGGCGTGGTGGCGGACCTG
>WGSQ01000293.1 GCA_014871605.1 Collinsella sp.
GAGATACCGGCGTGCGTGGCACCGATCTTAACGTTAAGGTGCGGGTAGCCGATGGAGTTACGGACCTGCTCAAAGGCGCGACCGGCAGCGAACATGGCAAAGGTGCTCGCGAAGGCAACACGACCGGTGGTCGCGATACCGGCGGCAACACCCATCAGGTTGCTCTCGGCGATACCCACGTCGAAAAAGCGGTCGGGGCAAGCGGCCTTAAATTTGCCGGTCTGCGTGGCGGCGGCCAGGTCGGCGTCGAGGACCACAAAGTCATCGTGCTCGTTGGCGAGCTCGACGAGGGCCTCGCCGTAGCTTACACGCGTGGCGATTTTCTTGACGTCTGCCATCCTAGAGCTCCTCTCCGGCGGCCGTGAGCTCTGCCATGGCCTGCTCAAACTGTTCATCGTTGGGGGCCTTACCGTGCCAACCCACCTGGTTCTCCATAAAGGAGACGCCCTTGCCCTTCAGGGTCTCGGCGATAATGGCGGTCGGCTGACCCTTGGTGGCGCGGGCCTCGGCAAAGGCGGCGCGGATCTGGTCGAAATCGTTGCCGTCGGCAAGCTCCACCACGTGGAACTTGAAGGCGCGGAACTTGTCGGCGAGCGGCATGGGGTCGTTGACTTCCTCGACGGGACCGTCGATCTGCAGGCCGTTGTGGTCGACGATCACGCAGAGGTTGTCGAGCTGCTGGTTGCCGGCAAACATGGCGGCCTCCCAGACCTGGCCCTCCTCGCTCTCGCCATCGCCCAGCAGGGCGTAGGTGCGATAGTCGTCGCCCCAGTGCTTGGCGGCAACGGCCATGCCCACGGCGGCGGAGATGCCCTGGCCGAGTGAACCGGTGGACATGTCAACGCCCGGAGTGTCGTTCATGTTGGGATGGCCCTGCAGGTGGCTGCCGATGTGGCGCAGCGTCTCAAGATCCTCCTTGGGGAAGAACCCACGCTCGGCGAGCACGGCGTACAGGCCCGGAGCGCAATGGCCCTTGGAGAGCACAAAACGGTCGCGATCGGCCTTGCGGGGATCGGCCGGGTCGACGTTCATTTCCTCAAAGTACAGATAGGTCATGATGTCGGCAGCGCCGAGCGAACCGCCCGGATGGCCGGACTTGGCAGCGTGCACGCCGGTGACGATGCCCTTCCTTACCTCGTTGGCAACCTTTTTGAGCTCTTCGTCGCTCATTGTGCCTTCCTTTCATCCTCATTAGACAAAATGCGCACGGCACAGAAGGTCGTCCCAACCCAGCCGCGATGCACGTACGTCCTTCATTATGCTGGAAACTGATGGCTTTACCAGACTTTTTATCATTTTTTGAGCAATTGAGCAGGCAGAACCGCTGATGAAACGGTTTATCAATGTGAACGTCTTTTGGATGGAACGCGGCCGACCCTACGCGCTAATGTCCTTGAATCCCTCGCCGAAGGCTTCCGTAACGTCAGCGACCGTCACAATGGCGTGAGGATCGCGCTCGCGCACGATCGTCTTGAGGGTATTGAGCTCTCGACGGCTCACGATGACCATAATCACCGGCTTCTCGGCACCCGAATACATGCCAGTCGCCTTAAACTTGGTACAACCACGACCCAGGCCATACATGATATCGGCAGCGATATCAGGGAACTTGTCCGAGATGATGAGTACCATACGGCGTTTGTTGCCACCATCGACCAC
>WGSQ01000294.1 GCA_014871605.1 Collinsella sp.
TCGGCGAGCGCGGTCATCTTCTTGCCGGTCTCGTAGACGTTCTTGCCGTCCTCGACGTAGCCTTCCTGGCTAAAGTGCATGATCTCGATCTTCTCGGTTTCCTTCATGGCTTTTCCTTTCTGTCCTGCACGCAACTCTATACATCGCGTTTCTTTTCGATACCAATTATAGACATACACCTAATGTGTTTTTAATACCACTTATCAATCTGCTCCAATCCTCGGTGAACGGTCGAAATTCTCTGGTGAGTGGTATTAAATTAGAATTGAATGTATAGCTAACACCTCTGGCGCCTCCCTTGTGTGACAAAGAACAGCGTTCCTACCAGCGCGATAATGGTCGATGCCCCAAACAGCACCGCCTGAACGCCCAAAGCCTCCGCCAAAAACGGAGCCGCCAGCAACGGAAGCACGCCGGCGCTCATCAGGCCAAAACGCACAAAGCCGGTAATGCGCCCCAGGTATTTGATGTCCGCGCGCTCCTGAATCAAGATCATCTGCAGCGGCTCCAAGAAACCCCAAGCCAGTCCGTTAATCGCCTGACCGATAATCGCAACCCCCAGCATATCGGTGCCCACGTACACCATGGACCCAATGCCCACGGCCATGAGCGCGCCGAGCAACAATCGCAGGTTGACATGGCGAGCAGAAAGCTTGGTCAGGATGAACGCGCCCACCGAGGAAGTGAGGCCCACGACCGAGGACAGCCAGCCCAGCCAGACGATATCCACGTTGAGCACATCGCGGTAGAACAACGACTCAAGCGAATCGAACGCGCCGAACGCAAAGAAACCCAAAAAGCCCGAGATAAAGATGAGGCGCAAGTCGTGGTCGCGAAACGTAAGTCGCGCGCCCTCGGCCATGCCGCCCAGAATACCGCCCTTCGGCTTCTCCCCTTTTGCGGGAGCAACACACTCGTGACAACCCAAGGAGAGCACGGCCGCCACACCCATCATGCCCGCCATGAGCAGATAGACCGATTGCGTGGCAAAACAGCTCACGATGGCACCGCCGAGCAGCGGGCCAGCGGTATAGGCGATATTGCTGTAGAACACCATGAGACCGTTCACGCGGGTACGGCCCTCGGTGGTCGACTCCAGGTATCCCGGAAACGCATGCGTGCAGGTGTTGATAAAGCCGCCCGCAAGTCCCAAGACGCACGCGGCAAACACAAGCCCGGGGACAGACAACGGCGCCAACCCCACGCCAAGCGATAGCACCGCCGTAATCACGCACGTCACAAATGACGTCCGGCGCGGTCCAAAGCGGTCGATGACCGAGCCCGACACCATATTGCCCACCGACGTCATAAGATTGCGCGCGAGCGTAATGGCGGCAACCAAAAAGGCCGTGCCGGCCAGATCATACGTGGCCGCACCGATAAGCCCCAAAAAGTAGACCGCGTTGTTGGCGCACCACTGCAGGGACTCAATAAGAATCAGCCTGACCTCTGCCGGCGTCAGGCGCATTGCTTCGCGATCCTTCGCGAACATACGAACTCCTTCTATACAAAAAGGGGATGGAGGGTATAGGCCTGCTCCATCCCCTTTCCAGGTTGCAACGAAAATCTATGCAGCCGGGCCCTTACGCCAGCACGCCGAAGAACGCGCCGATGATGCCCACGACCATGGTGGCCACGA
>WGSQ01000295.1 GCA_014871605.1 Collinsella sp.
CTATTGTCCCTATTGTAGAACATGTTGTTTAAACATGTATAGAGAGAATGAAAAAGTTGCCGACTTTCGGTGAATGGTAGTGCGCCATAGACGATATGAGTTGAACATTGGGAGCTCCTCCCCTTGCGGCTCTTTTGTGGGTCGGGCGACAATGGTCGTCGTCATTAAAGACCGGCTGCCAGCCAGGTTGCAACAATGCAAGAAGGGTTCACATTCAGTTGGCCGTTGACACAAACAATCGCGCGAAGACCTCGTCTTCTTCGGTAAGTCCAGGCGCGGCAAGACGCGCATGGCAGTCGCCCTCACGATGCGCGCGGTCGCCGCGGACATGTCGGTCAGGTTCTGGCAGACCGCGCAGCTGGTTCTCGAGCTCGGCAACGCGAAGCGCAAGGGAACGCTGTCGAAACTGTTGAACGACGTGTCGCCCGCGAGGCTGCTCGTGCTCGACGAGTTCGTCTACGTCCCCTGCGACGTAGACGGTGCGAGGGTTCTCTACCAGGTCATTTCCGTCCATGTAGTGTGTTTCGTCAAGAGGATTTGAGCAAAAAGAGCATCGGAAATTGAACAGCCTGAGCATCGGAAGCGCGCACGCTTTTTGAGCGGCTAGCCCTCCTGCATGAGGGCATGGCGGACGCGGTAGGACTCGCCGCGGAACTGGACTAGCCTCCCGTGGTGGACGATGCGGGCGATCACGGCGGCGGCCATCTGGTCGTCCCCGAACACCGACCCCCACCTGCTGAACTCCAGATTCGTGGTGATCACCACCGACTGCCTCTCGTATGCGTCGGCGAGGACCTGGAAGAGCAGCCTCGCCCCGTCCGCGTCGAGCGGGAGGAACCCGAGCTCGTCGATGACGAGCAGGCGGGCCTTGCCGATGAGCGCGGCCTCCCGGTCGAGCCTCCCGTCGTCGCGGGCGCGCCTCAGGCGCATCACGAGCGAGGACGCCGTGAAGAAGCGCGCCTCGAGCCTCCTCTCGCACGCCAGCGCGCAGAGGGCCGACGCCATGTGCGTCTTGCCGGTGCCGACGTCGCCCATGAGCACGAGGTCCTCCCTGCGCCCGACGAAGTCGAGCGCGAGCAGCGACTCGCGCCCCATGCCCTCCGGCCACGACACGGCCGACCAGTCGTAGCCGTCGAAGGTCTTGGGCGCCGGCAGCGCGCAGCGCCTGAGCAGCGTCGCGCGCTTCGAGGCCTCGCGGCTGGACCTCTCCGCCTCGAGGTAGCCCGCCAGGTACTCCACCTGTTTCGGGGTGCCGAGCCTCGACCACTCCTCCAGGACGGCGGTGGTGAGCGAGCACGACCGCCCGGCCTCCACGACCCTGCGGGCCAGCTCCTCGCTAGCTGCCATCGGCGACCGCCCCCTTCAGGAACCCGTCGTAGACCGACAGGTCGGCCCCGCCGGCCCCGCCGAGAGGGCGCGCGCAGAGAGGGGCGATGCCCCGCTGGCCTAGCCTAAGGGCGAAAACGGAATAGACGGACCGACCGTCCGGCTGAGTCTGGGAAGAGGTGCCGGGCGGCGGGCGGAGCATGGCCACCGGACCCATCGAAACACATCTCCACCGTTCCTTCAACTGGGAAAACGACGCCCCGTGGCCTGAATGGGGCCTCGGGGGCGTTCGGCTAACTGCGGGAACGGCC
>WGSQ01000296.1 GCA_014871605.1 Collinsella sp.
CGACAGGTCGACATCTACACGGGCTCGCACAACCTCTATCCAGCGGGAATGTTCCACGATCGTCTGCTTTCCGCCGGTAAGCGCGCGACGTGCTACGGCGGCGTCGAGGCCCAGGTGCGCACGGCGCTCACCTCGGGCCCCGACCATGTGGCAATCGTCATTTCCTACAGCGGCCTTGCCCCCAACTTCAAGGAAATCTTGCCGATCCTCAGTAGTCGGCATGTCCCGGTCATCGTCATCGGCACGCCATACTGCGCCCGCATTCACCCCGGCTTTGCCGCCTATCTCATGGTGAGCGACCACGAGAGCATGACGCACCGCATCACGCAGTTTGCCAGCCACATCGCCGTGCAGTACGTGCTCGATTCGCTCTATAGCAGCTACTTTGCCAAAGATTACGCCCGCTGCTCCGAGTTCCTCGAGCGATTGTTTCCCTACACCCGCCTGCCCGGGCTTAAGTAGCTATTTAAAAACATCCCCAATGACTAACGGCCGACCTAATAACGACTTCTCGTCATTAGGTCGGCCATATCGACTCTAATAACTATTTATTCCGTAAACTCGTTATTAGAATCTGACGCAGGAGGCCAGGCTCACATGTGGTGATTAGTCATTGGGGACGTTCTTAAACGACTAGTCAAACAAGAACGTCCCCGGTGACTAGCCATTTAAGAACGTCCCCAATGACCACCCCGGCAACGCCGATGTTTTGGCAACGACAGCGAAAGCCCGCCAGAGCGAGCAAGGTGCCTTGAAACGAGGCGGCATTGACCTTCTGGTCATGCCGCCGAAGTTGAAAGGCAGATTGCCGCTCTGGCGGGCTTGCAGCGTCGACTGGTCCGTCGTTCGGCAGAACGGCGGAACCTACTTGACTCCGTATTGCTCGTAGTAGGCGTCGATGGCGGCCTTGAGCTCGTCATCGATAACGACCTTGCCGTCGATCTCGTGGTTGTAGAGGGTCTCGACGACCTCGGCCATGGAAACAATGCTCGCGACGGGGAAACCGTACTTGGCCTCGATCTCCTTCTGCGCGGTGGTCACACCGCCCTTGCCGACCTCCATGCGGTTGAGGGACACGATCAGGCCCTTGATCTCGACATCGGCAGCAGCCTTAACCTTGGGATAGGTCTCGTCGATGGACTTGCCGCTGGTGGTGACATCCTCGACCATGACCACGCGGTCGCCGTCCTGGGGCTCGTAGCCCAGCAGGTTGCCCTTGTCGGCGCCGTGGTCCTTGGCCTCCTTGCGGTCGCAGCAGTACTTGACCTCCTTGCCGTAAAGCTCGTGGTAGGCAATCGCGGTCACGACGGCCAGGGGAATGCCCTTGTAGGCCGGCCCAAACAGCACGTCAAAGTCGTCGCCAAAGTTATCGTGGATGGCCTGGGCGTAATACTCGCCCAGCTTCTTGAGCTGGTAGCCCGTCACGTAAGCACCGGCGTTCATAAAGAACGGGGACTGACGGCCGCTCTTGAGCGTAAAGCTGCCGAACTTAAGGACGTCGGACTCGACCATAAACTTGATGAACTCTTGCTTGTAAGCCTCCATGCGGGCTCCTCTCGTAATCGCGTACGTGCCTTCCAGTTTAGCGCAGGCGAAGCGTCGATGCGGGCGCGCTTTGAGGCC
>WGSQ01000297.1 GCA_014871605.1 Collinsella sp.
AATATCGCTCATGTTGTCTCCCTCTCACTTGGAAACGGGTTGAATGCTTGGCGACCGGCTGACCGTGCACCATCGGTGCGTCTCCGTAAGTTAGCCTTGTCGCACTTTTTGCATTATGCCCTAAGTTAGCCGAGGGATACACTTGTTTTTCGAAAAATTTAGCGGGAACGATGAGGCGTGTCAGCCCGTCGTTCCCGCGGTTTTACTCCTCCGCCTTTGCGGCATCCCACAGGTCGTTGAGGCCATGGGTCGAAAGCTCAGCCAGATCCACATGGGCGTTGGCCGCCATCTGCTCCATCGCGGCCCAGCGGCGGCGGAACTTTGCCGTGCTGGCGCGCAGGGCGCTCTCGGCGTCGATTCCCTCCTTGCGCGCAACGTTGACCAGGGCAAAGAGCAGGTCGCCAAACTCCATCTCGCGCTCGGGCGAGCCGGGCTCCTCGGCCTCAAACTCGGCACGCTCCTCGGCGACCTCGTCCCACACATCCTGGACCGTCTCCCACTCAAAGCCCACGGCCGCCGCCTTGCGCGACACCTTCTGGGCCTGCATCAGCGCCGGCAGATGCGTGGGCACGCCGTCGAGCAGGCCCTCGGGCGCGGTCTCGACTGCTGCCACGGCCTTGTCCTTGGCAGCCTTCTCGGCCAGCTTGACCTCGTCCCAGATCTTGAGAACCTCGTCGGAATTATCGGCATCCGCATCGCCAAACACGTGCGGGTGGCGGCGGATGAGCTTGGCGTCGATATCGCGCGCCACGTCGGCCAGCGTAAACTCGCCGGCGTCCGCCGCGATCTGCGCATGCAGCACCACCTGCATGAGCACGTCGCCGAGCTCCTCGCGCAGGTGCGTCGTGTCGTCCGCCTCGATGCAGTCGAGTGCCTCGTAGGCCTCCTCGATCATGTTCTTGCCGATGCTCTGATGCGTCTGCTCGCGATCCCACGGGCAGCCGTCGGGCTGACGCAGGCGCCAGATGGTCTGCACCAGATGCTGCAGCTCGGCCGACGCGTCGACCAACGTGGACAGATCGCGCGAGCCCTCGGCATTTTGCTGAGCCATATGCTGCGCCATGGTTACTCCTCCTCCAGGACCACGTGACGGAACGCGCCGCCCTCGTAGATGCCGTAGCTGTGCGTGCCGTCCTTGGGGATGCTCACGCTGCCGGGGTTGAAGAGCCACAGGCCCGGGTGCGCTTCGCTTGCCTCGTTAACCTTGATGTGCGTATGGCCGTAGACGAGCGCGGAGCCCTCGGGCAGCGCGGGCGCGTGGTCGACGCTGTTGTGCATGCCGGCGCCAAAGACGTGACCGTGCGTCAGGAACAGCTCGCGGCCGGTCTCGTCGAACAGGGTGGCGTAGTCGGCCATGACGGGGAAATCGAGCACCATCTGGTCGACCTCGGCGTCGCAGTTGCCGCGCACCGCGATGATGCGGTCGGCCAGGGCGTTGAGCAGCGGGATCACGCGCTTGGGGGCGTAGTCGCGCGGCAGGTCGTTGCGCGGGCCGTGGTAGAGCAGGTCGCCCAGCAGCACGATGCGGTCGGGGTTCTCGCGCTCGATGGCGGCGACGAGGCGCTCGGTCCAGTATGCCGAGCCATGGATGTCGGAGGCGATGAGGTATTTCATGGGGGTC
>WGSQ01000298.1 GCA_014871605.1 Collinsella sp.
GGCATCTTCTCCGAGAACGTCGATGCTTCCCTGTATCCCGAGCTCGAGGTCGCTGACGGCAAGCCCGTTTTCCCGCACGACCCGGAGCTTCAGCTACGCCTTGCAATTCAGGCCGTCTTTGGCAGCTGGATGAACGAGCGCGCCTGCATCTACCGCAGACAGCACGGCATTTCCGATGACCTTGGCACCGCCGTCAACGTCCAGGCTATGGCCTTTGGCAATAAGGGCGAGACCTCGGCGACCGGCGTCGCCTTTACGCGTAATCCGGCCGACGGCACCAAGGAGTTCTACGGTGACTTTCTGGTCAACGCCCAGGGCGAGGACGTCGTCGCCGGCATCCGCAACACCGAGCCCATCGCCGACCTCAAGACCACCCCGGGCCTCGAGTCCGCAGGTGAGGAGCTTGAGCGTGTGTTCCTGACGCTCGAGGATCATTACCGCGATATGTGCGATATCGAGTTCACCATCGAGCAGGGCAAGCTCTGGATGCTCCAGACCCGCGTGGGCAAGCGTACCGCAACCGCCGCCCTGCGCATCGCTATCGAGATGGTCGAAGAAGGCCTCATCACCCGTGAGGAGGCCGTGAGCCGCATCGACCCCGCGCAGCTCGACCAGCTCCTGCACCCGCAGTTCGACTCCTCCAAGAAGTACGAGGCGCTCGCATGTGGCCTTAACGCCAGTCCCGGTGCCGCTGTGGGCGAGGTCGTGTTCTCGAGTGACGACGCCGTCGCGCGTTCTGCCGAGGGCCATAAGGTCATTCTGGTCCGCTGGGAGACCAACCCCGACGACCTGAAGGGCATGGTCGCCGCCGAGGGTATTTTGACGAGCCACGGTGGTAAGACGAGCCATGCCGCCGTTATCGCCCGTGGCATGGGTACGCCCTGCGTTTGCGGTGCTGAGCGCTTCCACATTGACGCGGCAGAGAAGGTCGTGCGCATCGAGGGCAGCGACCGCGTGCTGCGCGAGGGCGATGTCATCTCCATCGACGGCACCCAGGGTATCGTCGTCGACGGCGCGGTCGACCTGGTCTCTGCAGAGCTCACCGGCGACCTGGACACCATCCTGTCTTGGGCCGATGAGATCCGTTTGGACGAGACCGACGGTCACGCCAACCACGTGCGCGTCAACGCCGACAACCCCGAGGATGCTGCGCTCGCGCTCGAGTTTGGCGCCGAGGCCATCGGTCTGTGCCGCACCGAGCACATGTTCCTGGGCGATCGCAAGAACATCATCCAGAGCTTTATCCTGTCTGACGATGAGGCCGTGAAGCAGCAGGCCCTGGCCGACCTGCTCAAGGTTCAGACCGAGGACTTCTTGGCGATGTTCAAGACCATGTCCGGCCGTGATGTGGTCGTTCGCCTGCTCGATCCGCCGCTGCATGAGTTCCTGGATAATCCTCGCGAGCTCGAGGTCGCCATCACCAAGAAGGAAGCCGCTGGCGCCAACGAGGAAGAGCTTGCCGCCCTGCGCACCCGTCTGCGTCGTATTGACGGCATGGTCGAGTCCAACCCGATGCTCGGCCTGCGCGGTGTGCGCCTGTCCGTCGTCTTTAGCGATCTGCCGTTTATGCAGGTTCGCGCCGTCGCTACGGCTGCTGCCCGGCTCGTCAAGGACGGCG
>WGSQ01000299.1 GCA_014871605.1 Collinsella sp.
GCTCGGCGACCACGTGCATCAGGCCGGTTCTCTGGTCGAGCCCGACCGTCTGCGCTTCGACTTCACGCACTTTGAGTCCATCACGCCCGAGCAGCTGCTCGCGGTCGATACCTTCGTCAACGACGCGATCCTGCGCGGCATCCCCGTTGTGACCGAGGTGCTGCCCATCGAGGAAGCGAAGAAGAAGGGCGCTGTCGCCATGTTTGGCGAAAAGTACGGCGACGTTGTCCGCGTGGTCGAGATGGGCGATGTGTCCATGGAGTTCTGCGGCGGTACGCACCTTGACAACACCGCCAAGGTCGGCCTCTTCCGCATCAAGAGCGAGGGCAGCGTTGCCTCCGGCGTGCGCCGCATCGAGGCTATCACCGGCAAACAGACGCTCGAAGAGCTTAGAAGCGGCCAGGAGAAGCTCATCCGCGCGGCGCAGCTCTTAAAGACCACGTCGAACGAGCTCGAAAGCCGCATCGGCGGCATGCTGAGCGAGATGAAGGAGATCAGAAGCCAGCTTGAAAAGTTCAAGGAGCAGGCATCGCTCGGCGAGGCGCGCACGTTCCTGACCTCCGCCAAGGAAGTGAAGGGCCTGAAGCTCGTCACCGCCCAGCGCGACGGCATGGATGCAAACGCCCTGCGCAAGCTCGGCGACTTCCTGCGCGACAAGGAGCCCAAGATCGTCGGCGTGCTCGCCTCCGTCAAGGACGGCAAGGTCACGCTTCTGGCCGTGTGCGGCAAGGAAGCGGTCGCAAGCGGAATCAAGGCAGGCGATATCATCAAGGCCATCGCGCCCATCTGCGGCGGCAAGGGCGGCGGCAAGCCCGACTCTGCCATGGGCGGCGGCACCGAAGTCAGCAAGGTCGACGACGCGCTCGCGGCGGTGGATGATCTCATCCTGAGCAAGCTCGGCTGATGGCGGCGTTACCGAAAGATCCGGCGATGCTGCTGAGCGCCGTGAATATGAAGCTGCGCGATTTTTACGATTCTGTCGATTCGCTGTGCGATGATCTGGACGTTGCGCGCGAGAGCATCGAAACATCGCTTGCAGGCATCGGCTACACCTACGATGCCGAGAAAAATCAATTTGTGTAAGATAAAATTACTTTACAGAAAGGAGCGATAAAACATGTCTGATTGTCTGTTCTGCAAGATCATCGCGGGCGACATCCCGTCGAACAAGGTCTACGAGGACGACCTCTGCTATGCCTTCAACGACATCGCGCCGCAGGCGCCGGTGCACTTTCTTGTGATCCCGAAGGCACACATCGCATCTGTCGCGGGCGTGAACGAAGAGAACAGCGCCGTCGTCGCGCACATCTTCGAGGTCATTGCCAAGCTCACCAAGGAGAAGGGCATTGAGAGTTACCGCGTCGTGTCCAACATCGGCGAGCAGGCGGGACAGAGCGTGCCGCATCTGCATTTTCATGTTCTCGCCGGCCGCGACATGACTTGGCCTCCGGGCTGATTGTTTTCCCGTAGGGGAAGCGAAATTGGCAGCGCGGCAGCGCTGCATCCATTCCCTGCGCCGCGCAGGGGATGCGGATAAGGGAGGGGTATCTCTTTTTGAAAAAGAGATACCCCTCCCTTACACCC
>WGSQ01000003.1 GCA_014871605.1 Collinsella sp.
AAGGGCGGGGGCGGGGCATGCCCCGCCTCTTACACCACATCTCTGCGCGCTACCTTGGTAACGGGCTTCACATCTCAAATGGTGCCCCCAGCGGGATGTCCGCGTGCGGCTGGCGCCGCCCGCTTTCGCTGCGTCGCTTCGCTCCTTGCGTGCTGCGCTGGAAAACGCTTCGCGTTTCCTCAGCTCCGCACCCTGTCGGGTTCGAATCCCGGCGCATGGGTAGCAAAAAGCCCGCTACCGCGAGGGTAACGGGCTCTTCAATTCAAATGGTGCCCCGTCTGCATAGATTCTAGAACCGAGATCTGCGCCGTTGGGACCGTCGTGCTGCTCAGGATACCACGGGCGGCGTAGCAACACCTTTTCTCGAGAAAAAAGCCCGCTCGGGTTATCCCGGGCGGGCTGAGGCTAATGCCGGTTGATGCTCACGATGCAGAGCCCGATTGTCGCCACGGCGCCGCCGAAGAGCGAGCCGAGGACGAAGGCCAGCGCGATCATGCTAGTACGGGTTGCCGTCGGTGACGCAGACCTGGAGTCGGTCGAGCGGCTCGCCGTAGAAACCAGCGTAGTCGTCGCCGCCGTACGTGGAGCCATCGTCGCACACGGTGTCGAGCCATCCGGGGCGCACGGTAGTCTGCGAGCGATACCACGCCTGCTTGTACTCCTCGCCGCTCGGGGTCACATAGTACATGCGCACACCGTCGATGGTGTTGCCGGCGATTCCGGCGCAACCGTTGACGGTATCGTTGCGGTCGCCCTTGGAAACATAGTCGAGCCAGCCGTCCTCGATGGTATGCACCTGATACTTGAGCGTGCCGCGATCGACTCGGGCGCAAAGGAGGTCGTGCTGTCGGCACGGGTATCCAGCGAAGCCGTTGTCCCCGGCGCCGAAGTCGGTCACCTCGTCCAGCCATCCGCCGCCCTTGAGGTGGAGGGAGTAGTGGACGGGGATGCGCTTGCCAGATGACTTCGTGAAGCCGCCGGATGCCGCCTGAGAGGGCTTTGCCGCGGCAGGCTTAGCGGCGGCGGAGGGAGCGGGCGCCTTGCCGCCCTTCATCGCGTCGTACCACGCCTGAGCGCGCTGCATGTAATGGTCGCGCTGGGAGCCCGCAAGCTCGCCGGGGCAAGCCGTGGCGCTCCAGTAGCGGTGCGGGAACACGTTCTTGCACCACTCGGGGCGACCGAGGCCGTAGTACAGGCACAGGGCCGCGACAAGGTGTGCGCCGCTCTCGATTGCCTTCTCGTGGACCGTCCACGGGTTGCTGCCGCTGTTGGCGTGCTCGATGGAGATGGTCGTATCGTTGCCGCGTCCGGTGCCGATTCCGTCGCCGCAGGCGTAGGCGCGGTCGAGATCGTTGACGTGCTGCACGATGTAGCCGTTGCGGTCGACCGAGTAGTGCGCCGAGCAGCCGTTGGCGCCCCAGATGCCGTTGCACTGGCCGGCGTTGAGGTCGCCCGCCATGTGGTGGATCGTGACGCCCTTGATGCCGAACGGACGGCCCGCCGAGAAGTTGCGCCCCAGAAGCTTGTACTCGTCCGGCTGGACGTTTGCGAAGTCTGCCATTAGTCCTCCTTGATGTCGCCGAGCGCCAGCAGGGCGTCCAGCCATTTGTCCGTGATGCCGACCGATTTGAAGGCCGCGTAGGCCACCTGAACGCCGCCTACCGCGGCGAAGATGGACGTAACCCATGCCGAAGGTTCGGTCGGGACGCCGCCCAACATGGCCGTGAGGGCGCCGCATCCCGCCGAGACGGCGATTGCCGTCCAGCGGGCGACGTTGCCCGTCATCGCCTTCGTCTTGATCGCCTGCACGATGTACGGCACGACCAGGACCGTGCACACCGTGAGGCCCGCCTGGATCTCATTCATTCGATTGCTCCTATCTGTCGGATTCCTTGCTGTAGATAAGGTCGACGCGGTCGCAGATGTGGTCGACCTTCTCGGCCATCCCCTGGCTCCTCGCCTGGCTGTGCGCCAAGTCCGCGTGCAAGACCTCGTTGGACGCCACGACGGACTCCATGAGCGTCTTCATCGCCTCCATGAGGCTGTTGCTGCGCTCCATCTGCGCGGCGATGCGGCCCTCCATCTGCGAGCGCTCGCGGTCCCGCTGCGCGCGCTCGTCGACTTCGGCCTGCTTGCGCTCCTCGCGCTTGAGGTCGAGCTCGCCCTTCCGCTGGTTTTGGCGTTTGTACTCCTCAAGAAATTGTTTCCCGAAGTAGAACGCAACGAGCGTCAGGAGCACGCCGCCGAGCCAAGCCGGTCCGTAAGGCGCAAAAAGTTTGAGCACTTCCATCCTGGGCGCCCTCCTTCCGCCTATTCGGCCGTGTACTCCTCGCCGGTGATCTCCTTGTACTCGTCGGCGGTGATCCACTTGCACTCGACGGCCTTGTGCACTCGCGCCTTACTCCAAAGAGGTCGGTCGTAGTACTTCTTGACGAGCGCGAAGTGCTCGGAATGCCCGTCGGTCTTCTTCGTCGGCATTACTGGTCACCTCCGACCGTCATGAGCAGGTAGTCGATGTTCGCCGTGTTCTGCTCGATCTGCGTCGGCTTCGACGCCTGCTCGCGCATCTGGCCGAGCAGCGCCGACACGTCGGGCGTCTCGCCTCTGTCGTAGGCGGCGAGCGCCGCCGTATAGGCCATCTTCTTGGCCTTCTGCTCGATGTACGAGTCGTCGTCGATGACGCCCGCCTCATGGGCCGCGTCGGGGTCGCCGAGCTGCGAGAGCAGGTTTCGCAGCGCGTTCACCTCGGCCTGCGTGCCGTCGTCCACGATGTCGGGACGCTCCTCCTCAGTGTCCATGCGGACTCCTTTCTGCTAGGGGATGTGCGGACATCGTATCGGCGGCGTGAGACTGGCTGGCACCGACGACGAGCTCGGCGAACAGCCGGTCGAAGTCGCGCACGATCAAGTGCACGTCCATGCGGAACCTCGGCCTACCGTCGCCCCGCTTCCGCTCGAGAGACCCGCGGAACGACATATAGGAGACGTACGCCTGCTCGAGCGTCATGCTTCCCTCGGCGACCATGCGTGCATGTATGCGCAGCTTCCGGCGCTCGCGTGCGAGGGACTTCGGTATCGGCGTCACGACGATCCTGCCCGACTCGGTGAAGCGGAACCGCTTCTTGAGGAACGTGAACCCGCGCGTGAGCTTCACCACCCTGGTCTTCCTCTCGTTGATGGTGATGCCGAGCGACGAGCACAGGGCGCGGGCGGCGTCGAGGAACCGCCAGAGGGTCTCCTTGTCGAGCGCTATGAAGTAGGAGTCGTCCATGTACCGGCCCGACGCCTCGATTCCGCGCCAGCGCTCGCCGAGATGGTCGAGCGGGGACGGTATGGCGACGGCCAGCGCCTGGTTCGGCTCGCTGCCGAGGCCGAGCCCGATCCTGCCGTTCGCCTCTATCTGCAGGCGCATGAACTCGACGGCCGCGGGGTCTGTGAGCGTCCGCCTCACGAGGTCCAGCGCCGTTCCGTGGTCGATTGTCCCGAAGTAGTCGGAGAAGTCCATGAGCAGGACGTAGCCCTCCGCGCCGTGCCTGCGGTAATGCTCGGCGAGCTGCCCCTTCAGGCGCATGAGGGCGTAGTCCGTGCCCCTGCCGCGCATGTTGGCCGCGCATCCCGGCGTGAGCGTCGGCCACACCGCCGGGGCCATGACCGCCCTCGTGACCGCCTTCTGTATCACGCGTTCGGAGAACCGCGGGGCGGCTATCGCCCTGTCCTTCCCGCGCTCGATGACGTGGAACCGGACGAAGCCCTTGCGGATGCCGTTGCCCGCCAGGAGGTCCCGGCGTGCGTAGAGCGAGTTGCGCAGGGAGTGGATCATGTATCGCTGGACGCTTGCCTTCCAACGGACGCCCTTGGCGGCGTCGCGTGCCGCCTCGTGGATGTTGTCGAGGCGGGCGGCATTGGAGATGGTGAGGGCCGCGCAGCGCTTCGCCCTGTTCGCGGCCCTCTTCGCATCGCGCCTGGCTCTCCTGGCCTTTCGGCGCTCATCGCTATTCATGATGGCATCCCGCACGGCCTTCGCCTATGGGCGCCGGCGTTCCCAGGCCGCTTAGGGAGGAGCAATGAAACCGCGTCGAGCGCCGAAGCTCGCGGCCATGCAAGGAGCGGACTGCCCTCCCAGCGGGATGCGTCTTTACGGGCGCGTGCCCGAACGTCGGCCCTTCCTTCCTCATGTGCTCGGAGCCCCGCGCACCGGCGGGGCTGTCTGGCGAGTATGAGCAATCCCACGCGCGGGCGAATCCAGCCGTCCGCGGCACCGTTGTAGCCGGCGCTGCCGTAGCTGCTGACGTAGCAGACGTTCGCAGACGAGCCACCCCTGACGGAACGGAGCCACCAGTTGTAGCGGTTAACAAGGGACGACGTCCTGCCATTCTACCGCGCCCCGATCAGCTTGACGCCCTTGCGTGCGCCTTTGAGCAGCTTAATCTCGGAGTCGATGAGCTCCGCCATGTGCTCGAATGCCCCGGCGTGCTGCGTGTCTCCCTTTCTGCGGTACACCTCGAGGTATGCCTGCACGTCTTGGTACAGCTGCTCGCAGTCGGCGGCGGCCAGTGTGAGGTAGTGTTTGCGTGCCGCGACGTTCTCGGCGGTGTTCGGGTAGAACGCCTCGGACTTGACGATGTTGTAGACGACGCTGCGGGCCGTCTCGGCCATCGGGACGGCGAACGTGAAGCGCTGCGATTTCGGGATGGCGCTTGACGTGATGATGCCCAGCACCTCCACACGCAGCTCGATGGCCGTGTTGTAGAACTCGCGCTCGCTCAGATTTCTAAGCCTCTCGGGTACTCCGCTCAAGGCGATGCTCCTCTCTCGTGACATGAAAAGGCGCACGCGCGAGGCGTGCGCCTGGTTGGTGTCCTGTACGGTCCGCTTCGCTACCCTAGGAGGAAGCCCACGCGCGGGCGAAACCAGCCGTCCGCGGCACCGGTGCAGCCGGCGCCGCCGTTGCTGCTGACGCAGCAGACGCTCGCAGACGAGCCACCCCTGACGGAACGGAGCCACCAGCCGTAGCGGGTGCCGTTGAGTCGGTGCGCGGTGTCCTTGAAGAGGTCGAACTGGCAGTCGAAGCCGACGGAGAATCCGGGCGTGCCCCAAACCGGGCAGCCGTAGACCTCCATCTCGGAGAGCGACCAGATCTTGCCGATGTCCTGCCAGCTCCAGTTGTTGGAGTCGGTGAGCGCACCGGAGGCGCTGTAGCGCTCCTCGAGCAGGACGCGCTGCGTGAGGATGTACTTGGTCAGGCCCTCGGGGAGGCACGCCTCGAATGCCGTCTCCCAGCCCTTGAGCTGCGAGCACAGGTACGGGTTCTTGACATCTGCCGTGCCCTGGTTGGTGTTCGTCTTGTTCCACGGGATGCACGAGGAGTTGGTGACTCCGGCGTAGGAGGAGCTGACCGCGATGGGCGCGGAGGCCACGAACGCGATGTGGTGCCCCTTGCCGCGGTCGTCGCACCACAGGTACGGGTCGATGTGCGCGATGATGAATCGCACGGACTGTTGGCCCGCCACGCCGGAAGCGGAGACGAGAGGAACGTCGAGGTAGTCGCCCACGCGCAGGCCCGCGAAGTTGTTGGCGGCGATGCGCTTGTGCAGCGCGTCGTAGACCGTGCCGCCGCCGATCTCTCCGGCGAGCAGCGTCGCGATGCTCTGTCCGCCGTACTTGCCGATGAGCGCCAGGCGGTTGTACTCCGAGCCGGCGAGCGCGGCCTCGGCGTTGGTGCGGGCGGCCTGGTCGATGATCGGGTAGCTTGTGCCACCGACCGAGAAGCGTTCCGCGTTTACGTTTGCCATTTCAGTTTCCTTTCTATGCGAGCACGAGTGTCGTGCCTGATACCGAGCAGGTCGAACCGAGCGTCACGGTTCCGTTGCTGTAGGACGCCTTGGACGACGGCGCGTAGACCGTCCCGCCGATGAAGATGAACTTGCCGGTGGCGTCGGCGAGCATGGTCGCGAGCGCCGCGTTCTGGTCGCGCAGGTCCGAGATGTCCGAGTCGCCGGCGCTGCCCTGAGCGACCGAGTTGGCGATCTGCAATGCCTGGCTCGCGGCGGCCTCGGCACGCGAGGCCGCTCCGTTCGCCGCCGCCGCGGCGTTCGCCGAAGCCTGCTGGTCGGCGGCGTGCTCGTCGTTGCGCCTGGTCTCGGCGGCCTTTCTCGCCTCCTCGTTGCGCTCTCGCGCCTGCTCGCTCGATTTCCTCGCGTTCTCGTTCGTGGTGCGCGTCGCCTCGTCGGTCCGTCTCTGGTTCTCATTCTGGACTCGCGCCACCTCGTTGTTCGCGCGGTTCACCTCGGCGCTCAGGCGCGACTGCTCGTTCGACGCCCTCGTCTTCTCCGCCGATGCGCGTTTTTCCTCCGCGGCGTTGGCACTGTTCGTCGCCGAGTTGCACGCGGAGGCGGCCGCATGCGCCTTATTGGCCGCGTCCATCGCTATCGTCGACGCGATGTAGTAGATCTGGCCGTCGGTCGTGCGCACCCTGTCGACGTTTCCGTTCGCGTCGAGCATCAGTGCGGCGTACTGCGTGGTGTCTGCCATCAACCCCTCCCTTACTTTGCTATGAGGCCCGTGACTATCGCCTGCGGGCCGATGGTCTCGACGATGCAGCGGTCACCGGCCTTGGCGGCGGAGCACGCTGTGGTCATGGGGAGGCCAGACAGCGTCGCGCCGGAGATGGCAACCGTGGCCGTCACGCCCGAGACGGATCGCACCGTCCCGAGCCCGACGGAGTGGCCGGAGCCTCCCTGCGGCGAGAAGAGCGACGCGAGCTGCTCGCCGGCGTCGGCTATGGCGTTAGCGTTCAAAGCGCCTCATCTCCAATTCCATCGGGCATCCTCCCACGAGGGTGAGAGTCTGCTTCCGTATCGCGAAGTTCCCAGATATTCCAGCGCTGGGCCAGCGGACCTCGATGGCGTCCGCCACGGTGACCGGCGCGTAGATATGCGTCACCTTCAGCCTGTGGATCGCCGACTGCTGCGTGCGCAGCAGCGTGGCGGCCTCTGCGTTCGCGCTGGCCTGCCGCTCTTCCGGCGTCGAGCCCGGCGGCAGCTCGCTCTTGGTGTACTTGGCGGATTTACGCCAGCCGCGCGTCACCGTCGAGTACTGGCTGCTCGGGTCGGCGTCTACCGCCGTACCCCTCACGCTCTCGTCGGTCGTCGAGTAATCGACGTGCACGACGTTCGCCACGCTCGACTTGTCGAGCTCCTCGGTGCCGCCGTCCTCGAACCTCGCCTCCTTGCCCTCCTCCATGACCATGGCGGGGGCTCGCTTGTCGGGCTCTACGTAGCGCCGGAGCAGGACGCGGCCCATCGGGTCGCATGACGCGGCGCTGAACCCAGCGGCGTCGAGGAGCGCGTTCACGGCCTTCAGACGGGTCGCGTAGCTGCTCTCGCCGTTGCCGATGGCGCCGACGACCCACGTGGTCGTGAGCTTGAAGTCGGACGGCTCGGCGACGACCTCGAGCCCGGCCTCCCGCAACAGCCTCGCGGCCTCGTCCACAGCGTTGCTGCCGGCCGCCAGCGAGCGCGGTGCGTCGAACTCGTCCTCTGCGACCTCGGACAGCCTTCCGGACAGGTCCGCCTCGGACGAGTTGTATCCCGTGGAGCGCTTGGGCGTGGAGACCACGAACGTGCCGAGCGGCTCGGATGCCGTGGTGCCGTCCGGGAACTCGGCATCCAGGTAGATTCGCAGCAGGTCGCTGCCGAGATCGAGTTCGCCGAGATACTCGACCTTGCCGGTCTCGTAGCTGGTGTCCTGGTTGCGCTCGATGCTCCCGCCGTTCCTGATGTTCCTCAGCCGCTCGACGTCGAGACCGGTCTTTCTGTCCACGCGCACGTATCTGTACGACGCCGCGAAGCGCTTCTTCCAATCAGGCATTGCTCGGCTCCTCGAATACGTCGTGCTCGACCTTTGCGGAGGCGGACCAGAGCCCGGCCGACTTGGTCGACTCGTTGAACGTCATCGCGCCGAACGCCCGCTCTCCCGCGAGGCCGCGCCACCATCCCTGCCACTGCGTGCGCATGATCCTGCGGAACAGGTCATGGCCGTCACGCGTGAGCGTGCACGAGGCGGATGTCGCGAGGTCGGACTCGTCGAGCGCGTAGGACTGCGGGAGGCCGCCGTTCGCCCCGCCGTCCGCGAAGTGGAAGCTGTTGAAGCTGCGTGTGGCGGATGTCGAGTACTCGGCGTCGAGCTCCATCTTGAGCAGCGTCGAGGCGTCCTGACCGAAGTTGAGCGTCATGCACTCGGCGTGCAGGTTGGCCTTCGCCTCGGAGAACGACGACGTGCCGTTCGCGGCGGTTCCGGTCGCGCGGTACTTGAAGTCCGAGTTCAGCGGAGGCACGCGGTCGATTGCCTCCTGGGCGTCAAGGAGGCTGGACGTCAGGACGTGGTTGCCCTCGTCGAGCACCCGTTCGACGACGAAGCTGACGCATTTCGCCGCGTCGCCAAGCACGAGCTCGTCGCCGTCGCACGTGATGGTGCCGAACATCGGTATCTCGCCGGTGTCCTCGTCGTAGGCCATGGGGCCTAGCAGCGTCGTCTCCTCGACGTTGTATGCCGAGACGCCGTTCTCGACCTTCACGTGGCACGTGAGGTCGTCGCCGTATGTCACCGTGACGACGGGGGTCGCGGGCTCGGTCCAATGCGTCTTGAACCGGCGCGTGGCGGTCTTGGACAGACCGGAACCGCCGGTCACCGTGAGCGTTATCAGGTAGTCGATGCCGTTCTTGATGGTCGCGTAGCTTCCGAACTCGACGGGCTTGAGGTCCGTGATGTCGGAGGTGGCGACGATCGCGCCTCCGACCTCGGACAGCGTGATGGTCGCGCTGGCGATGCCGGTCTCGTCCGATGCTGAGACCTTGACGGTCATCGGCACCGAGTCGATCAGCACTCCGTCGGTTCCGGGCGACTCAACCCAGCACGATGGGTAGTCCGCGACCAGGAAGGCCGCGTACGGCGACCATGCGCCCCAGTCGGCGTGGAGGCCCTTGGTGCGAACGCGCACCTTCCAGCTTCCGTTGTATTTCGCCACGAATGCGCAGCGCGAGACGGACGACTCGATGCCGACGGTCGATACCGTGCCGTCTGGGTGCGTGAACTCCACCTGGGCGGCGCTTTGGGCGCTGCCGTCGGGGTGGTTCGGAGTCCAACTGACCATGTTCGTCGTGTTGTCATGGCGCGGGTAGACGCTCTGCAGTCCCGTGACCTTTGGGGCCAGCGGGGGCGTGATCGTCGTGACCGGGTTCGACTTCGCCCACGCCGACGCGAGTGAGCCCCTCATTGCCTTCACACGGTAAACGACCGTGCCGGCCGGCGCAGACTTGTCATGGAGGTCGATCCATGCGGGGTCTTCGCCCTCGCTCGTGGTCGCTATGTCCTTCCACGCGGAGCCGCCGTCCGTCGAACGCTGCACGGCCCATGCGTTCGCATACGCCGCCGCGCCGTACACCCTCAGCGTGACCTCGGACGCGCCCACCTTGACGGCCTCGACGCGCGTGGGCGCGTTCGGCGTGGTGTAGGTCGTCCCGACGGACACGTGCTCGGAGTTGCCGCCCGGGCCGTGGGCGCACAGCCGGTACTCGTACTTGTGCCCGGCGGCGGTCGACGTGTCGGAATAGTTCTCTCGGTCCCACGACACGTCGGCGATGTTGACCCACGAGCCGTCGTCCGTGCGCCGGTCGACGTAGACGCCCGCCCACGGGTACGCCCCGTCCATGCCCGTGTAGTCGTGCTCCCACGTGATGCTCTGGCTGGTATCGGAGACGCGCACGAGCTTGCAGTTCTTTGGCGGGTGTGGTTGCGAGTAGCCACGCTGCGGGACCTTGGTGTAGACCGTGGCCCAGGCGTCGCCGCCCGCCGAGCCGTAGTAGTTGTTGTACATCTTGCCGTAGACGTGCACCTGTACCGCGCAGTCCCAGTCCTCGGCCCCTCTCGACACGTCCACATCGAACGTGACGGAGCTTCTGGTCGCCCAGTTGCCGTAGTTGTTCAGCAGCACGTCGTACGAGCGGTACGTTTTGCCGTTCACGAGGACGTCGTAGTGGGTGCCGTACTCGGCGGCGTACTTGTCGTCGATTGCGGCAGTCACCCTGATGCGCCTGGTGGTGTCATCGACGTTCCAGGCGCTGTCTACCGAGATGTATCCGCGGTACCAGCGGTTGAGGCCCGCGATCTGTATCTCTCTTGTGTGCTCTCCCACGGGTTACCTCCTCGCTGTGGACGAGCGGCGGGCCGCGTCGACGAGCACGTCGATGGCGTTAGCAACGGCCACGTCGGCGCTTGCGGTGTTCCCGTCTACGGTCAGGTAATAGGTGTCGCCGCCCGAGACCGAGCCGACGGCCGCAGCCGCCCCCGTCTCGTAGGTGACGCTGTTTCCGCCGAACGACATGCTCAGGTCGTCGGCGAAGCCCGATACGGTGGTCTTCACGCCCTCGAAGCGCTTCTTCAGGCCCGTCTCGAGGGACTGCATGATCCACCCGCCGTTCGGGATGAGCAGGTGCAGGTCCTTGCGCTTAGGGCCTTTGAGGTCCGCGATCTTGCCGGCGATGCCGGATACGAAGTCGTACACGCCGCCGATGCTCGACTTGATGCCGTTGAGCAGGCCGCTCACGATGGAGCTGCCGGCGCTGTAGAGCAGTGAGCCGAGGTTGCCGAGGGCGCTCACGATGCGGCCCGGAATCGAGGACACGAAGCTCACGACGGAGCTGATGCCACTCGACACGCCGTTGCGGATGTTGTTCCATGCGTTGTTCAGCGTGCTCGTGACGGCGTTCCACGCCGACGACCAAATCGACTGAATCGTCGAGAGGGCGCCGGATATGACGGAGCGGACCGTGTTGATCGCGCTGCTGACCACGTTCTTGATCGTGTTCCAGATATTCGACAGCACGCTCCCGACGACCGACCAGATTGCGCTCCACACGCTCTGGATGGCCGCGAGGCCGCTTTGGATGAGCGCCTGGATGCAGGCCATGCAGCCGCTGATGAGGTTCTGGATGATGGTCCAGACGTTCATCGCTATGTCCTGAACCGCCGTCCAGACCGCGCTCCAGTCGCCGTTGATGATTCCGAGGACGACCGTGATGATGTCCTGGATGATCTGCATGGCCGACGTCACGATGGCCGAGATATACGGCCAGACCGCGTCGATTACCGCCTGGATGGCCGTCATGGTGGCGCTGACCATCGCGAGGATGACGGGCATGACCGTCGTGATGATGGTCTGGATGAGCGTGCACGTGTCGGTGATTATCGACTGGATGACCGGCATATTTGCCGTTATCAGGTCCGTTATCTGCTGGATGACCGGGGCGACGGTTGCGGCGACGGTGTCGACGACTTGCGCGACGGCCTCGATGATCGTCCCGAGGATGGGGACGAGGCTCGAGACGATTGTCGCGACGAGCGGTGCCACCGCGGCGACGATGCCGAGGAACGCGGTCGATAGCTGCATCACGGCGCCGCACACCGAGCCGAACAGCGTCTGAAGCGGCCCTATGAGGCCGGTGAGGCTCTGGAACGCCGGGGCGAGCGATGAGGCGATGCTGCCGACGAGGCCGTTGACCGAGTTGCGGAACTGCTCGTTCGTGGCGTAGCAGTATGCGAATGCCGCTGCGAAAGCGGCGATTGCCGCGACGGCCACGGCTGCGGGCGCAGAAAGCGCGGCGAAGCCGGTCGCGACGCCCTTGAGCGCCGGCACGATGCCGCCCGTGAAGGAGTTGACGAGAGCCCCGAGCACGGGGATCTGCCCGATGAGGCCGCCCAGCGAGACGGCGGCGAGTCCCGCGAGGCCCGCGGCGGCGAGCTTGCCGCCCGTCCCGAGCTTCGAGAGGTCCACGCCCTGAATCTTCTCGGCGAGGCCGTCTAGGAAGCCGCACAGCTTCTCGACCACACCGCCGGTGCGCGTCAGGTTGCCCTCTGCGTCGTAGGTGACGCCGAGGAACTCGCCGAACGCCTCGGAGAGCGGCTTGAGCGCGGCGCGGCAGGAGTTCAGCACGCCTCTGATTGAGTTGAATACGGGGATGGCGGAGTCCTTGAGCGGCGTCATCCAGTCCTGGCCGATCTTGGATAGCGCGGCCTTCATGTTGGCCATGGAGCCGGTGAAGGTCTCGTTTGCGGCCTTGGCGGAATCGCCGAAGGCGGAGTACATGGCATCCGAGAACGTCTGGAAGTCGATTTTGCCCGAGGTGACCATCGCCGAGACCTCGTCGGTCGTCTTGCCGAGATAGGTCGCGAGCGTCGAGACCGCGTTGATTCCTCGGTCGGTGAACTGCGCGACCTGTTCGCCCGTGAGCTTACCGGAGGCCGCGACCTTCGCCCAGATGCCCGAGAGGTCTCCCAGGTCCTGGCCGAACGTGGCGGCGGTGCCGACGCAGCCGTTGAGGGCCTTCTCCATGTCGCCGCCGGCGGCTACGCCGGATGCGGCGAGCTGTGCGCACGCCTGGGCGGCGGTGTCGAAGCCGTAGGCCGTTCCGTCGACTGATTTCTGGATTGTCCCGTAGAAGTCGCTCCATTGGAGCTTCATGCCCTTGAACATCGTCTGGGCCTTCTCGATGTTGAGGGCGCGGCTCATGCCGCCCGTGGCCGCGAGGGTCGTGACTCCCGCGGTGACGGTGCCGATGGCGGTCCCGATGGATTTCGCCACGCTCCCGAAGCTGTCGGCGAAGAAGCCGGCGACCTGCGAGCCGACGCCGGCCGCCGTGTCCTTGAGGCCCTTGAGCTTCGATGCGGAGTTGTCGACGCCCGAGTCGAAGTTCGAGCCGTCGTAGGTTCCCTTTGCGGAGAGAACGTAATCAGCCATTTCGGTTGCCTCCTCCCCAGGGCGTCCATGGCGGGTTCTTTCGGTATTGCTCCTTCAGCGCGTCGATCTCCTCGTAGGTGAAGGAGTCCTCGCGGAACTCGCCGTTGTGCCTCTTCCAGAGCCTGTAGCGCTTCTTGGAGAAGCAGTTGGCCACCGCCACCTGAACGGCGTCCTTGAGCAGGTTCGACTCGTTCACGGTGACGGTCTCAAGTTCCTTGCGCACGAAGGCGAGCTGTACGGGCGTGTGCTGCGCGTACTGCTCGTAGTCCCATCCGAGCCGGGCGGCGAAGAAGGCGAAATCGGCCTCCCTGCTGAACAGGGAGGCGTCCCGCGCGTCCTCGCCCTGCCTCGGCTTGGCGGTGAAGTAGTCGAAGCCGGTTAGGCGCGTTAGGGCTAGTTCCCTGCGCCCATGAATAAAAAAGCGCAGTCGCGCTGAAGTGCCATCATCACGGCCTGGAACACGGCCGGGTAGCCGTTTGCCTCGATGAGCTTGTTCACGATCTCCTCGGCCTTCTGCGGGAGGAAGTAGCCGCCGCCCTGGACCTTCAGCCCGTAGCCGGCGATTGCCGCGAGCTCCTTGAAGGTGAACATGCCGTCGTTCTTGTAGAACGACGCGATGATCGGCGTGTGTCGCTCCTCGTACAGGTCGATGCGCTTGCGCGAGAAGCGGATCTCGCAGACGTGGCCGCGCACGGTGAAGGTCTGCGGCTCCATGTCCTCGGGGTCTTGCTCGAGCTCGCCCTTGATGTCCTCGGTCGGTTCGGTGCCGGTCGTCGAGTCCTCGAGATATGCGTCGAAGTCGGTCTCTTCTGCCATTTGCCGGTCTCCTTAGCTGTTGTTGACGGTGATGGTGGCTGCGGTGATCTGCTCCTCCGTGGCGGTCTCGTAGAGCCACGGCTTGCCCGTGCCCTGGAACTCCATGGAGTAGGTGGTGTTGTCGTCGTTCGGTGCCTCGAAGTTGTCGGAGGACACGAGCGCGAGGCCCATGCGCAGCGGGATGTACTTCGTGTTCGCGGCGGTGCGGACGCGCTTGCAGACCTTCAGGCACAGGTACTCGCTGTCGGCGAGGGCCTTCGCGACGGTCTTGGTCGCCTTGTCGTCCGGCGAGTAGAGGCCGTCGATTGACGCGTCCCAGCTCTTGGAGCTGCCGAACTTGAGCGTCCAGCCGCCGATGGCGTCGTCCTTGGTCGCGGCCTCCGTGTTGTCCTGGCTCATGTTGAAGCTGAGTCCCTGCTGGCCGCTCACGGCGAGCAGATCGGTGCCGGTCTTGTCGGTGACGAGGGCAACGATGTCGTTGCCGCTGAGGGCCTTGGCGGTCGCTGCGTCGAAGTCGCAGCCGATGAGGTTGGTGTCCTGCTGAGAAGTAGACATCTCGGTTCCTTCTTTCTAGTTCTTGACGCGGAGGCCGTAGCAGACGCGGAACGTGAACTCCGCGATTGCGTGGCCCTCGTCGGTCTCGTCTTTCTTGACGGTCTGCACGCCGTTGCAGGTGGTGCGGTAGAGGCTGAACGGTGCCGGGAGCCCGAAGCCCCCCATGAGCGCCTGCTCGAGCTTCTGCACCATGCCGAGCACCTTCGCGTTGCTGTACGGGCGCACGGGCTCGCTGATGCAGTGCACCCAGACGGTGATCGCGTCGATGTACATGGTCTTGGTGTTCTCGGGCTGCGTTGACTGCAGCTCGACGCTGTAGAGTGGCGATTCGCGGTTCTCGGGGCTGTCGTAGCACTTGACGCCCGTCCCGTCCTCGATCGCCTCGATGAGGCACCCGAGGAACACCGCGAGGCTTAGTCGCTGGATCATCGCGCCCTCCCTAGAGCTTCCGTAGCTGGTCGATTAGGTCTTGCCTGAATATCGGCTCCTGCGCCTTGACGTTGCGCTGGAGGAAGCGCTGCCCCTCCACGTATCCGCCGTTCACCGTGCGGTGGCCGTATTCGACGTGGGGCGCGTAGTCCTTCGCGTATCCGACGGTGTCGCCGGACTGCCCCAGCGACATGCGCAGCTCGCCGTGTGGCCCGCCGGGCCTGGTCTCCTCGGTGGATACGGGCGTCCCGCCGTTCGCCTTGCCGCGGTTGAAGATCTGGGTCATGTTCTTGATGACCACGGCCTCGAACCTGACGTGCGACAGGCGGTTCAGCTTCCCCGCGAGATCGTTGACGTCGCGTATCACGAGGCCCATGGCTTGCACCTCTTCACGCTCACGACGGTCGTGTCGCCGTCGCGCATGACGTTCTCGACCTCGTAGGCGCAGCCCTTGACCTCGACGTTGCAGATGCCGTCGAAGTCGGCGCTCGGGCGCTTGGTGAGCAGCGTGCGGGCGACGCTGTCGAACGCGTTCCCCTCGGTTCCGCTGCGCACGCCGTGGAAGGGGCCGAGGCGCACGAAGAAGTCGAACGCCTCGACGGTGGAGCAGACGGGGTTGTGCAGCTCGTCGGTGCCGGTCTGCTCGCGCCTGAACGCCTTGGCCCTGTACCACTTCATCGCCGCGCCCCCATGAACTTGATGCCCTTGGGGCGGCAGACATCGCGCAGTGCCTCGATGTCTGCCGAGTAGGCGGACAGCACGTCGTCGATGAACGAGTTGGACATGCTGCCGCCGTCCGATGCCGACTCAGAGGAGCTGCCCTCGTAGCCGCGCAGGCGCAGGGCCTTCACGGCGGCGTCTACCGCGATGGACTCGGCCAGCGCCGGGAGCACCTCGACCTTGAGGCGGATGAGCAGTCGGTCCGAGACCGTCCGAAGCATCTCCTCGATGGCGGAGTCCTCGGGGACCGCCTCGTCGGGCAGGTAACGCGCCTTGACGCGGGCTACAAGGTCGCTCATGGCTAGCCGTCCAGGCCGTCGGCGGACGCGGCGGAAGTCGTGTCGATGGTCGCGATGATGTGGCCGTAGACGTTGGGGAGCACGGGGATGAACACGCCGGAGGCCTTCGTCCACGTCGCCACGGGGTCGGGGGTGTTCCAGCGGGTGCAGGTGACGAACTGCTGCTGGCGCTTCTCGTCGAACGCGCCGCCCTGCTCGAGCTCCTCGGGGGTGACGCCCCAGAGGCCGGTGCCCACGGAGCCGTCGTAGCCCGTGGAGAGCAGGACGAACTTGTCCTCGGGGAAGAAGCGGCCCTGCGTCACGGTCATCGGGTTCTTGGCGGAGTCGATGATGCCGTAGCGCTCCTCGTCGATCTGCAGGGCGAGGCCGTCGAACTGCTGGGCGAGCAGGTTGTTCACCTGCGCGAGGCTCGGCAGGACGCCGGCGCCGTTCACGCCGAAGATGGCCTTCTGCACGGAGGCGTTGCGCTGGATGAGGGAGAACACCTTCTTGGAGGTGAGCGCCACGGTGGGGGTCTGGCCCTTGCCGTTGGCGATGGTCACCCACGTGTCGATGTCGCCGAGGATGTCGGCGGCGGCGACGGCCCACTTGGCGGCCACCTTCTGGTCGTCCGGCACGCCGAAATCGACCACCATGGACACGTTGTTCTCGTTGATGGTCATCTTGCCCGTGGCGAGGGCCTCCATCTTGGCCTTCTCGACGCGGGAGACGACGGACTCGGCGGTTCGGGCGATGTCATCGAACACGTAGCGGCGTACGGAGTCCATCTGCATGTCGAGGCCGCGGGTGATGCGGCGCAGGCGCTCGGAGAGATTGATCTTCTCCTTGATGAGCAGGGACTCGGTCTCGACGCGCTCGAAGGGGACGCGGGAGCCGATGTGCGCCTCGGTGTCGAACCCGTGGATCATTGCCACGGTGGGCAGGTTGCCGTTCTCGGCGAGGCGAGTGTACTCGGCCTCGATGTACTGCGTCTTGCGGTCGGGGAGCAGGCGGGAGCCGGTGTAGTTGCGCTGGACGTTGAAGCCCTGCGAAAAATCGAGCATCTCGCGCTCGGTGATGAGGTCGGAAATGAGTCGCATGTTCCGATTCTCCTTTCGTTAAACCAGGTAGAGGCCTGCGGCGGCAAGGGCCGTCTTATTGGCCTTGGCCTCGGCGGATACCTTGTCGGCCTTGAGTCGGCCCTGGAAGATGATTGCGGCCGGGCACTTGTCGGTGTCGGTCATGTCGTAGTCCTCGAGGAACACGCCGAACTCGGACGTGCCCGTGTAGAGGGATCCCGCCTTGATGATCTTGCGGCCGTCTGCATCCTTTGCCATGGCCTGCGTGGCTGTGCGGGTCTTTGCGACGATGCCCACCTCGGAATCGAGGATGCTTTCGGACTCGCCGTAGGTGAACGCCTTATTGAGCGCCATCTTTCTTTCCTCCGTTCATTCGGTTGCTGTAATCGGATGCGAACTTGGCCGCGTAGGACTGCTGCGGCTTGCCGCTCGCGCCGTCCTTCGGTGGCTGTCGCTTGAGGGCCTCCTGCACGGCGGCGTCAACAGCCTTGGGGAAGAGCTCTTTGATCTTGGAGATGGCGGCGTTGGTGTCGTCGGCCTTCTCCGTGACGAACATGGACAGGAGCTCATCGCCGAGGTCGATGCCCGCGGCCTTGAGCTCTGAACGCGCGACGCCCATCTGCTCGGACAGGTTGATGCGGCGCTCGAGTGCGGCCTTCTCGCCCTGCGCCTTCTTCAGCTCGTACTGGGCACGCTGGAGGTCGTTCATGCCTGCCAGCTTCTCGGCCTCGCTGCGTTTGTCGTCGGCCTGCCGCGCCAGCTCCTCGCGGATGCGCTTCTCGAGCTTCTTGCTCTCGCGTGCGAGCTTCTGCTGGACGATCGCGTTCACCTCGTCGTCGGTGTAGGTCTTGCCTGCCGGCTTGGGGTCTGTGTCGCCATCGCCGCCGGGCTCGCCGCCCTCGCCGTCGTCGCCCTCGGCTCCCTCGGTGCCGTCGCCTGTAGGGTCGGTTCCGCCGCCCTGTGGCGGTGTCTGGTTGCCTTCCGCGATGTCCGCGAACTTCTGTCGGTTTCCGTCTTTCGCCATGTCTTCGCACCCTCCATAAGGTTTCTCGTGGCTCATGCCTGCACGTGTTTCCGTAGCTTTTAGCGGGTTCCACGCCTGCCCGATGCCGTGGCTTTTAGCGACTTCAACGCTCGGTCGGTCTTTGACCCGGCTAGTGTCCCGCGTGCGTGAGATTCGGCCGCTACGAGGGGTCTAGCGCGTCCTCGAGGCACTCGAGCGTCGGCAGTCCGGCGAAGCGCATGGCCTCCTCGCCGTCGTCCGTGAGCACCACCATGGGGACTCGCGTTATGCGCTCCGAGTTGTTCAGCCTCTCCATGAGGCCGTCCCATGCCCAGTGCTCGCGCACCTGCCCCGGGTATTCGGATGCGAGCGGTTCGATGACCGCCTTTCGGTAGGCCTCGCACGCGGGGCATCCCCGGCGCGTGATGTACTCGACCCTGATCACGTCTCCTCCAATCGGCAAAAGAAAAGCCCCCGTGCGGGGGCTCCGTTCTACCGTGGCGGTGAGATGGGTATTCGGTTCTATCGGTGGATTGCCTTGTCGCGCCTGCGGATTATCTCCTCGGCCTCGTCCCGGCCTATCTCCTCGAGCCATAGCTCGCCTATGAGCACGTCCCACAGCTCCGTGTCGTCGTGCCATCGCCCGAGCGTGAAGTTGTAGGTCTCGGCGGTCCCGGCCTCAAGGTCGATGCGCGAGACGCGCCTGCCCGACTCGTCGGTGTAGTAGGTCATTTGCGCACCTCCTCGATATTCGGCGGGGTCGTCAGCCCGTCGGACAGCTCTATCATGCGCTGTACCAGCTCGGCCCTGCGCTTCGGGTCGGTATCGGGAAGCCGGGCCTCCTCGTAGAGCTTGTGTAGCTCGTTCTCCTTCAGCGCCAGCGATTCGGGCGTGTGGAACTGGAGCTCGAACTTGAAGCCGTCCGGCGTCTCGAACTGGCAGTTGACGCCGCGGTACGTCACCCCGGTGTCCTTCAGCGTGTTCTTGACCTTGACGACAGTATATCCCGCTTTCTCGAGCGCGGCCCTGATGCGGGCGAACTCGTCGGCGAAGCTCTCCGCCTGAAGGCTGTAGGTGTACCTCAGCACGTCATGGATGCCGTCAGCCGCCTCCTGTTCCGTCACAACGTCCTTGTACGAGTCCGTGCGTATCTTCCGCGCGAGGGACTGCTGCCCCTTCAGCCTGAACTCGAGGCCCGACAGCAGCGAGCCGGCGCGTTGGAGCGATTGCAGGAACGACGTGGTGCCGGGCTCGCGCACCATGGCGTCGGAGCGCAGGCGCATCGCGTGGGTAGCCGAGTCCCCGCCGCGCTTCCGCACGTAGTCGTCTATCCACTCGTCCCAGTCCTCGACCTCGACGGTGTAGGAGCAGCGGCACCACGGGTGCATCGGCGGGAAGTTCGTCCCGGGCATCCGCTCGGACAGCTTGGCCGGGTGCTGCTTCTGGTAGGCCTCGAGGTCCCGGCACGCCTTGCAGGCATTTCCGTCGTGGATGCAGCTGATCGCGTAGCAGTCGAAGTCCTGCTCGTGGACTCTGGCCTGCGCCTCGTTGAAGAGGTACGTGCCCTCCGTGTACACGAGGCGCATCGCCGTGCGCGTGCCGCTGTGGTTCAGCCTCGCGCGGAGCTCGCGCGAGATCTCGTCGTAGGAGACGCCGCGCGCCACCAGCTTCGAGAACTCGTCGTTGAGGTATCCCGCCAGCTTCTCGCGGTTCGCCCATATCCGAGCGGAGAAGTCCCCGCCGGACGCCCACGCCGCCCCGACGGTCGCCTTGACGATCTCGGAGTCGTAGCTGTAGAAGTCCCTCCCGAAACCCAGCTCCTCGGCGGCGATGTTCGCCGCGCGTCGGGCCTGCTCGGTGAAGTGGCGCTCGAGCTCCGTGCGCTCGATTGCCCCGATCTCGTACTGCTGCAGGCGTATCTGCATCTGGATGGTCTCGAGCTCGTTGAGCCGGTAGATGGACTCGCGCACCGGCATGAGGTCGGCGTTCTGCGGGTACTTCCGCGCAAACTCGTCCATGCGCTCCATGAGCAGGGCCTTGTCCTCGGCGCTGATGGACTGCAGCAGCCTGCGGTACTCGATGACCTTGTCCTCGCCGTACTTGGCGTAGTAGGCGGCTATGAGGCGGTCGAGCTTCGCCGCCTCGCTGGCGTACACCTTCTCGAGCCGCCCGCGCAGGGCCGTCTCGTCCTTCTCCAGCTGGATCAGGAACTCGGCCCTGCGCTCGCGCCAGTACTCGTCGTTCGGCTTACTCATCGCTGCCCATCAGGAGCTCGATGATCTGCGCCTTGGTCGCGTTCTTGGGCAGCGCGATGCCGCTTCCCTTCGCGAGCTCGCGGAGCTCGTTGAGCTTCATGGCCTTCAGCGTGTCGTCATCGTCGGGCTCCGGCTCGTCGGTCACGGCCTCCTGCTCGGCCGGCTTTTCCTCGGGCTCCTTCCACTGCTCGCTGACGGTGTACGTCGTCTCGTCCATCAGCGTGCCGACGGTGACGAATGCGGCGTTGATGTACCCGCCGCCCAGCAGCTCGAGCCATCCGGGCTCCGCGTCCTCGACGCGCATGGCGCACCCGCTGCCGATGGTGCCGATTACCTCGGCGTCGGCGCTCGGCTGCTCTCGGATTGCCAGCTGCCTGCCTCGGTTATAGATCGCTACCTTCATCGTTCGTTCCTTCCTCGTCTCGGTTCTCGTCGTGCGGCGCCGTCCTGTTGGTCGGCATACCGCCGCTTATCGCGTCTGCCTTCTCGTCCTGCTCCTCGCGCTTGCGCCGCATCTCGGCCTTCGGGTCGCTCACGCAGGAGAGCACGGAAAGCTGCGTCTCCTCGGACACGATGCCGGACAGCTGACCGGCGACGCCCGCCTCTGATTCCAGGTCGTCCGGCATGTTGCGGTGCATGGTCACCTCGACCGACTTCCAGTCGTCGCCGCTGAAGCCCTGGCTCAACGGGTAGGCGGCCAGTAGCCTCAGCCGCTCCTGCACGCCGCGCTTGAACTTGCGGTCCTTCTTGCGGGCGAGGTTGCTCATGGGCATCATGCGCATCTTGAGCGCTATGCCGGAGGCGGTGACGAAGCTGTCGGAGGTGATGTCGGGCACCATCGCCATCTTGAAGATGAGCTGCTCGAGGCGGTTGATGAGGTTCTCCTGCACGGAGTCGGCGTTGGGCTTCGCCAGGAACAGCACGTCGAGGCCCTCCAGCGAGTCGCCGAACAGGTTGATGATCCTGTTCTCGCGGATGTTCTCTATCTCGCCCTCGTCGAGCTCCTTGCCCTTCACGACCATGTAGCAGTCGCTGAAGTACTCCACGTCGTTGCCCTTCTCGGACAGCACCGCGTTGTACTGCTCGACCATGGAGAGCACGCCCTCGTAGAGGCCGCGCCCCTTGGTGTTCTGGCGGAAGTCGACGGCCGGCACGCTGCCGAAGCTGTGGACCTCGGCCTCGCCGAACTCCAAGCCGGCATCGCCGCGCCTGAACGGCACGACCTCGTGGGCATCGGAATAGCTGCCCTTGATCTCGCCGTCGTCGCCGTAGAACCAGCGGACGAAGAACATGGGGCGCTTCAGCACGGAGTCGTCGTAGACCATGAATGACGTGAGCGGGGACACCGCGACGGAGCGCGGCAGGCCCTCGTCGTCTTGGTACAGCATCTCGTAGGCGTGGCCGAACTTCGACGCCATCTCCGACAGCTCGGCGTCCACGTCCTCTTGGAAGTTTCTCGCCGTATAGTCGGCGATGAACGCCTCCACGGCCTTCTTGCGCTCGCCGTCACCGCCCTTGACCGAGAGCGTCATGGGCACGCCGATGTAGTAGCCCTCGAACGTGTCCGTGATGGTGTAGCAGAAGTCGGCGGACAGGCGGTTGTCAGGCTTATAGTCGGGCTTCCTCCGCCATGAACGGTCGAAGATCGCGTAGTGCGTGTCGTACACCTTGTCCAGGTACTCGTAGCGCGGCTTGTGGTCCTGCTCGAACTCGTCGACGAGGCGCTGGAGCAGCCCCTCGGTCATCTCGGTCCCGGCCGGCAGGCGGAAGTCTTCGGTTGACGGCTCACGCTGCATCTGGTCGTAGTAGAACGAATGGAACTCGTGTGACACTTAGATACCTCCCTTGAAGAACTTGAGCGCGGGCTTGCACTGCCACTGCCTTATGGCGCTTGCCAAGGAGTCGGGCATGTCGTCGTGCGCCGCGTTCTCGCTGTAGTCGAGCACCTGGTTGAGGGCCTCCGCGTCGAGCGGGTACCCGTCGCAGTCGAGGAACCTGACGTTGGCCCACTGGCTGCGCAGGTGCGTGCTGATCTTGATGTACTTGTTCTCGGACTCCGAGTAGGCGCAGCACGGGTGGCCCCTCTTGATGATTGACTTGCGCAGGTATCCCTTGTCCGCGTTCGTCTCGCAGAAGATGCTGCCTATGCGCAGGGCCTTGCACTCCTTCAGGATCTCCCCGAGGCAGTCGTCCACGTGCCTGTGCCACATGCGGATGTGGGCGTACCAGATGCCGTCCCTCTCCATGATGCAGGTGAAGGCGGTGAAGTCCTCGCCGCCGTAGCTCGCGTCGATGTGGCCTATGCCGTCGTGGAGCATGGCCGGGTCTCCGAAGAACCGCGCGTTGGTGAACATGGCGTCCTCGTCGGCGATGTGCTTCAGCTCGTAGTTGGCCGCGAACAGGGACGGCGTCATGCGCTCCCTTATGCGCTCTATCTCCTCGCGGGTCATGAGGCCCGTCTCGAAGCAGCTCCACCGGCGGATGTTGGGCATCAGCTGGAAGGCGTCGTCCTTGTGCCAGGGCGTGCCCGTGTTGAAGATGCGCCCGCCTCGGTTGCGGATGTTCTGGAGCTCCTGGTATATCAGCTTGATGCGCTCGCGCTCCGCCGCCGATACGCGGTCCTTCAGGTTGATGATGTCGTCCGTGAACACCTTGTCGGCGTGCTTGCCCGTGAGCGAGGCGCCGCAGCCGAGCCCGAGGAGCTGCGGTGCGCCCGACACGCCCTGCTTGAGGTTCGTCGACACCGCCGACTGCGTGGCGCGGGTCAGCACCAGCTCGGTGCCGTAGAGCATCCGCACGAGCGCACGGAACCACCCGGAGCTAAGGACGTTGGCGGTCGCCGTCATGACCTCCGCCACGTCGTCGTCGGTCTTGCGCATGAAGATGACGCGCTCGTTTGGGAACAGCACGAGGATGAACGCGAACGAGATGTGCAGGCACGTCGTCTTGAAGGAGCCGCGGTGCGCCTGGATCGTCTCGTCCTCGGTGCCGAACACCATCTCCCTGATCCAGTCGTTGTGCAGCTTCGTGAGCTTGTCGTACCCGAGCTTGACGGCTATCTCGGCGGGGCAGTCGTACACGAGGTCGATTAGCTCAGCCCTTGTCGGCATTGCGCCTCGCCTCTATCAGCCTGCCGATCTCCTCGCAGGCGCCGGACACGTCGGCTGCGACCTCGACCTTCTCGACCGGCTTCTCGCCGGCGGTGTCGCGCAGGAACTGCAGGGCGGCGATGTCGCCGCGCATGGCCTTCTTGGCCACCTTGAGCACGCTTATCTCGGACACGGTGAGCCTGCGGTCCGGGTAGTCCTCGAAGGACATGCCCTCCAGCTCGTCCAGCTCGGCGTCCGTGCCCTCGAACGGCATGTGCAGGACGGTCTTGGCGATCTCCTGCAGCTCCTTCTTCTCGCGTCGCTTCTTCGCCGCGGCCTTGCCCGCCTTGGACGCCGCCGCGCGGCGCTGCTCGGGGGTCTGGTCGCGCTTCGGCTTGATCAGGTTTCCTTCGTTCATGTGCTAGTCCTCGAAGGTCAGGCCCATGAAGCGCAGGCGCTTGTCGAGCTCTGCGAGCTCCCCGAAGTCGTTTGAGCCGTACACGAGGGCGTGGACGATGGCGGTGTCCATGACGTACTGCCACTGGCGCTCGTCCCAGCGGTCGCTGCAGCGGTCGTCGCGCCACGCGTTGAACCACGTGACTGTCTCCGCCGGCCAGTCGGTGCCGGTGGGAAGCGTGGGCTTCTCCCTCTTGGATGCCATTCGTTCACTCCTCTCTGGTGTGGTCTGTCGATGGAAAGGGCCAGCGCACTAGGATCGCGCTGGCCCTGGGTTCCCCCTTAGTAGGAGGAGCGGCCGGAAGAGCTGCCGCGACCGCGATTGAACGCGGAGCGCACTCGGTTGGCGATGTTTCCCGCTGCGCGGCGAATACGACCGAACATGCCTGCCTCCTCTCGTTTCTAGGGAACAAAAAAGGCGTCCCGAAGGACGCCTACATTCTCCTATGCGCGTGAGATTGGCCTCAGCCCTCCAGGGCCTCGAGGACCTTGGAGCCGTCCATGTACAGGTCTCCGTACTTCGCCATGGCGAACTCCCTGATGAAGCTCTCGAGGTCGTCGGAGTCGCGGAACACGCACACGACGTAGTACGCGCTGCTCCAGACGTTCTCGTAGTAGGGCAGGACCTCGAGCGACTCGAACGCCTTGAGGATCGCCTCCGCCTCCGCGAAGCTGTCGCCCTCGAGGCTGTCGGTGGTCTCCACCGAGTCGAGCGGGTTGGGCACCGGCGTGCCCTTCTGCTCCTTGGGCTTGAACTGCCTCTTGTTCTGGAGGCCTATGCGCTCCTCGAACACAGGGCGGACGAGGTCTCCGAACGTCCAGCCCTCGTCATCGGCCTTGACCAAATCGGCGAAGCGCCCGCGCTCCTCTGCGTCGTGGAAGCAGAAGCAGATCCAGAAGCCCGAGTCGACGGCCATCTGGAAGCGCTTCTCCTCGCGCTTCTCGCGGTCTCTGCAGCTCTTCTGGTGGTCGGTCAGCTGCGCCTCCTCGGCGGCCCTGGCATCCCTGCGTGCCTTCTGCGGCTTCTCGAACTTAAAGCCCATAGTGCGCCCGCCTCTTCTCGTCGGCCTCGATGAACGGGTACCACTTCTTGACGACCTCGAAGTCCTCGGGCCTCTGCTCGCGCAGCGGCTTCATGAAACGCATGTCGAGGCCGTCGAAGCTGCGCCCGAACAATTCGTAGTCCGGCGGCAGGCCGATGCCCCTGCGGGCGATCGCCTCCATGACCTCCGCCTTCGTCCAGTCGGCGACGACCGAGGCCTTGCGCGTGCTGAGCTTCATGAGGCCGTGCTTGGTCAGGCTCGCGCGTCGGTACGGGTTGTCGCAGGCCCTCACGCCGTCGCAGAACCACGTGTCCTCGGGCAGGCCAAGGTCCTCGAGGATATAGGGGCGCATGTCGTCGTAGCTGTAGACGGGCATGTTCGCGGCCTCGATCACGTCGGTGTGCGCCGGGCTCTGGAACACGCAGTTGTTGAGCGTCCTCGACCACCTGGGGTGCGGGTACTGGTGGATCTTCACGCCGAACACGCCCTCGATGGTGCGCACGTTCTGCTCGACCATCGGAAGGCCGGGGATAGACCAGTAGTAGATCGGCACGACCTCGACGCCCTCGTCCTCGAGCGCGACCCATGCCGCAAGCGAGTCCTTGCCGAGCGAGCAGGACAGCACGACGGGCCGCTCCTCGTCCTTCAGGCGCCTACGAATCTCGGCGCTCGTCGGCTGGCCCTTGATCACTGTCGGCATCTTCGCTCCTCTCCGTTATCTCGATGGGTTCACCCATCCCGTTCAGCGTCAGCTTAAAGCCCATGTGAGAAGCCATCGCCGCCAAGGTGGCGGAGCCGATGTTCGACCCCTGCTTGATCGTGTTCTTGATGTACATAGGCGACTTGCCCATGGCCTTCGATAACGCGTACATGCTCGTGTCGGATCGGTCGAGCATCTCCCTCAACGCTTCTGTCGGTGTCACTCGAAACCTCCTCTCTAGTCAGATCTTCAGCAGATTATATAGCAATTCATATAGCTGTAGGGCAAGTATTATATATGTAGGAATTATGTAGAGTGAGGCAATAGTTATTGCCTGCAATAGGGCAATATCTTTTGCTGTATATTGTCCTTGTCAGCAATGAGAGCCACAGAGGCCCACAGAGCTAACACAGCAGCTTCAGAACCGAATAGAGGAGGTTACAAGATGGCAGAGCAGCAATCTTTGGATCTGATGGTAGGTGGTCAGCTTGTCAGCAACCACACGATCCTGGCCATTGTGGAGGGCATGAGAGTCCGAGGCTACTTCAGGAAAGGCCCCCAGGGCCGAAAGGATGGTCTCGAGCTCGCCACAGCCCTAAAGCTGGTCAACGAGTACATGGCCTACCCGAACATGGGAAGGTACACAGTCGAGGCCACGAAACACAGGGCGATAAACGAGATCCCCCGAGCCGATTACGAGCAGGTGGAAATCATGAGGGCTTGTGATAACTGGCTGGCACAGATCACCGAGGCATTCAAGACCAACAGTGACGAGGAGGCCATTATTTACATGGTGAAGGACCTGCGAAAGCAGGTCATAGCCGATGGCATCGAGTCAGGGACCTTGAAAGTTAGGAAGTACTTCGGGAAGCATGGCTTCTACTACATGGACGATCAAGGCAAATGGCAGAGCGCCAAGGCCATTGATTGGAACATTGGCGAGGTCAACCCCATCAGACCGGCAGAGCAGGCGGCCTAGGGCAAGCAGGAGGCCCCGAGAAGGGGCCTCCCACGACAACACGCAGGAGATCATAACATGCAAAAGCTACTCACGAAAGAGCTGCAGAAGAAGCTCCCGCCCCTTTACTCACAGGACGGCAAGAAGGCCGACACGATCGTGTACGGCCACTGGTTCAGCTGCATAAACGGCTGGGACCTATACGCCACCGAGTACGACGAGGAGACGGGCGACATGTTCGGGTTCGTCTTCGGGGCGGTCCCCGAGATGGGCTACTTCAACCTGGCAGAGCTCGAGGAGATCAACAGGAAGTACGGCATGAACTTCTTCGAGCGCGAGACCTACTTCGCGCCGAAGAGGGCAGTCGAGATCCCGAGGATAGCCGAGGCATTCGGCTACCTATGGGAAAAGTAACGGACAACTACCGGGAGGGGCCTCGCCCCTCCCATTGAGGAGGCTATAGGATGGATCGAGATAGGATCATCGAGAAGATCAAGAAGCTGCGCGAGCACAGCGTCGAGAACGGGTGCAACGAGGCCGAGGCGATCCAGTTCGCACTCAAGGCCCAGAAGCTCATCGCGGACAACGACGTGGAGGAGTGGGAGCTTGCCGACGAGGTGAGGCGCGTGGCCGAGACCACGACCGGGAGCACCTCGAAGGCCTGGGCTCCGAGCCTCGCGCTGGCGATCGCCGACAACTTCAGGTGCAAGGTCTACCAGCACCGGGTGACCGCGCGGAAGTACGAGTTCCACTTCGTCGGCTACAAGGCCGACAGCGAGGCGGCCGAGATCGTCTACACGAACCTGCTCGAGGTCTGCCACAGGCTCGCCGGCGAGTACCAGGACTTCGCCTACACCGACCCGGACGCCTACTCGAACTTCGTCATCGGGTTCGTCGCCGGGGTGCGGGCGGAGCTCGAGAAGCAGTGCTTCGAGCTGATGATCGTCTGCCCGAAGGAGGTCGAGGACTACTTCGACGGCCTCGGCCTGCGTGACTCCCGCAGGAGGGGCCTCCGAGCCTCCAACAGCGACAGCATAAGCCGAGGGATGCAGCAGGGCCGCGACGCGGTGAGGAGCCGCCGCGTGGAGGCCCCGAGGGGCAACCTCCTCCCGGCATAGCGACAGCACAGGGGCAGGGCCACAGGCTCTGCCCCGATCATTAGAGAGGGGCAGACGATGAAGGTAAAGCCGGGCGATATTTTCGAGTGCGAGGGCAGTTTCTACCAGACCATCAGGGCCACAGCGAAGACAGCGACGATCAGGCCCATAGAGGGCACGTTCGAGGGATGCGCAGACCCCTACGGGTGGGAGCGCAAGTACCTCCCCGTGCCCGGTCGCTTCACCAGCGACCCATGGATGGGCAGGGAGAGGAGCGAGAGAGGGCAGCGCCTCAAGCTCCACGACTCGACGCGGGACGGAAACCGCCCCGAGCTCCACATGGGATGCCGAACCCTGATCCTATGGGACGGAGCCCCGAGCATATGCGACACCTACAACTAACCGAAGGAGTAACGATGATGTACGGCACAGAGGCGATCAAGGCGAGGCTTCAGGTAGAGGGAGGCCGCGCGGTAATTGAGGACTGGGACTCCCATTGGGAGGAGGTCATGGAGCTCGCGCAGAGGTACGGCTTCATAGTCCAGGCTTATGCCGGGACCGCGACGCTCGCGACCAACGCGGAGCAGATCGAGCAGCTTGGGCTCGAAGGCAAGGCCACGCTGCTCCGCGCCTCCGGCCTCGTCGGGAGGTTCATGGGCGATGAGTAGCAGGGAGCCCATGCAATGGTGCGAGCTGATGAAGATCTTGAGAGATGCTAGAAAAGAGCTTCAGCAGGCCATAGAAGCCGAGAAACCCATAACCGAGGGCATCAAGTACCACCGATAGCAAAAAGGCCCCTAGAAGCGATTCTAGGGGCCTTTCTCATGCCTTCAGGGCCTTTAGATCAGGCCCCAGATACCGGCAACCCAGCGAAGGAGCAGGGAGCAGATACCGATAACTAGCAACGACACCGCCACGATACTTCCGATATACACGACCGCGGCGATTACCTTCTGCATCCGGTTCACTTCAGGCCCCCGATCTTGGCCTTGCGCTTGCCCCGAACACCACAGGGCGAGGGCACCGGCACGAAAACGTAGCGCCTGCACCCCTCGCGCCCGCAGGCATGGGGATAGGGCCTATCGCCGGTGATGCGCCTGCGGGCGCGGTTCCTGTCCTCGCAGTCCTCCATGTCGAGGCGCATGTCGTCGCACCCCATGGCTTTTGCCAGGTTCGCCGTCGCCTGGATGACGTCGGCGCACTCTTCCAACACCGCCTGGGCGCATTCGCCCTTGACCTCCGCGTCCGGGTACTCGTTCCACGCCTGCCAGGCGTTGTAGACCTCGGATGCCTCCTCGAGTACCGTCAGCGCCTGCTCCTTGTCGGGCCTCACGCCGTCGAACGTGGCGACGGTGCCGACGATAACGCAATCCTGCATATCAAACTCCAATCAACAGGCGGGCGAGCGACACGGCCGCCCACACCGCCACTGCATCAATGATCAGGGCCGCCGCCAGGACGAGCAGGCAGCCCCAGTTGACGTTTCTCAAGAACGCCCCCTAACCGCAGGCGAGCAGGGCCAGCAGGGCCAGCCCCGTCGCGAGCATCCGAACGGTCCAGGCCTCGACGGCAAGGACTCCGAGCAGGAGGGCGAGCGCCGAGGCGGTCAGCAGTCGCATCGCTCGCACGTATCCTCCTGCATGTCCTTATAGTGGTCAACGATCCAGTCGCGAGCCCAGCACGCCGCGTGCCACTCGGCTCCGGGGTCGTCCGTTCCGACGTTCTGGTCGCTCTCGAACGCCTCCTCGAACTCGAGCTCGCAGATGCCGTAGTCGCAGCATCCCTCGAGCAGGTGCGAGCATTTGCCGCAAGTCCTCGGCTCCTCCCTGTTCCACGGTGCCCTCGGGTCGCCCTCGAAGCACCCCGGCGGGAGGTTCCAGCCGCTTTCCGGTTCATATCCCGCCATCAGATCCCCCTCCTTGTCGTAATCCGCCCGTACTCACCTGCGGGCGTCAAAAAACCCTCGAACTGCCACGGATTGACTGAGATCCGGGGCGGGCCGACCTGGACAGACGGGAACGGGCAGTCCTTCCAGCCGTTTTTGCGGCGCTGTTTGTCTCCACCGCAAGACTCGGCGGCATAGCACGCCCTGCAGAGCTCGGGAATCTCGCTATCATCCATGCCGGTCACCGCCCCTCCGTCTTCTCGTTCGTCCCGTCTTTCTTCCTCACGATGTCCCGCGGGTCTTCGCCCATCGCATCCGCGAGGTTGAGCAGCAGGTTCATCTTCACTTTACGGCCGTCACGGATGGCATGGCCCAGGCTGCTGAGGTTGACGCCCGCCTTACGTGCCAGCTGCTTGAGCGGCACGTGGTTGTCGATTCTCCAGTGGGCGATCTTCTCGGCGTCCAAAACGTATTCGGTTGCCATCGCGTCACGCCCTCTCGAACCGGTTTTGGTCGAGCCACCAGCTCGGGCACTGCTCGAGGCCCCTCCACACGCGGTAGTGCATCCAGTCCTTCTGGCGGTCGGCGTTGGCGCACCCGTTGAAGCGGCAGTACAGGCATGTCGTGCAGTCCTCGGGCACGTCCTTCTTCTCGATTACGAGCATCGCGTTACCACCTTTTCACCGCACGCGGAGTGCCAAGAACCGTTCTTGCGTGAAGGGAGGGCGTCCTCGTCGTAGACGTTCCGGCAGAACCCGATTTCGGCTCCCGTTTTCTCGCGTGCGTCGGCGAGCGTCTGCGCGACAAGGCCGATGCGCTCAATCGCCTGGTCCGGCGTGTGGCCGTCCCACTCGGGGGCTCGTTCTAGCTCACGGCACCGGAACATATCCCAGCACTTATCGACGTCGTAGTGGTACGTCGCCTGCCCCCAGTTCGTCTCAATTCCGACGATGAACATGCCGTCGTACATGGTTCCGTCGCTGTGCCGCTTGGACTTCCACGACGCACTCGGGAAACACGCCACGATGAGCGAGAAAAGGACCGCCCTGTGGTGGTAGAGCTCGTCGAACGTATGGAATCCGTCCGATGTGTCCCCGGTGACGGGCTTCGGCTCGATGAGCTCCGCGAGCCTGTGCATGACGCCGCGCCTGGTCGCCTCCTTTGCGCGGGTCAGCCTCGCCAGCATGGCGCAGAAGCTGTTTCCCTTCCAGGCGATCCCGTTCGCCGCGTCGCGCAGACGCCGCGCGGCGTTGCGCCGCTCGTTGTTGCTTACTTTCGCGTAGCTCATCGGCTCTCACTCCTTAGCTTGCAGATGCGGTCGAGGATGTCAGCAAAAGATTTGTTCACGCGGGCGCAGCAGCCTTCGCCTCTCAAGAACCGGCATTCGCTGCACAAGAACTCTTCGCCATTCGCGTATTTGCACATTGGGTAGCTCTCCGCGTCCGCACCTCTGCGCAAGTCCTCTTCCAGCTTCTCCCAGCTGTCTGGCGGGGTGAGGTAAAGGCTGTCTGCCGGGAGCATTCCGTCCTTCTCGCCCCTAATATCCGGGCTGAACGCTTTCCACTGCGCCCAAAGACCGTGGACATCGCACTTGTACGTAAAGCTGGTGATGTGCACCTTTTTGCCGTTGGCGTCATACATCACCTCGGTGCTCCTCGGAATCTCCCGTCCTTCGGCGTCTCTGGGCAGTTCGATAATTGCCATCATCCCTCCCTCGATATGCTAAAGGCGACGTACTTCTGCGCGAGGCCCTCGAAGTTATTGAGCACGTAGTCGATCCTGTAGACAATCCCGTTGAGCGGGTGCACCGCCTCGGCTCCTGCGTAGCTGCCTTTGTCGATGAGGACCTTGAACACGATTTCGTCGCCGACCATAAAGTTTCGGTCGTTCTTCCTCACCTCGAACGACTTCTTGCCGTTCAGGATGGCATTGGCGTACTTAAAGTCGACCTTCAGCACGTGTCTCGTCATTCCGCCTCCCAGTAACCGCAGTGGTCGTTGTCGCCGGTGACGAAGTGCTTGCCGTCGTGCGTGCAGTAGCAGCGCGTGCCCTCGGTCGGCCCAGCGAGCTCGCTGCCGTCCTTGGCGATGCACTCGACCTCGACGATCTCGTGCTCGTGATGGGCGCAGTTCCCGCACCGGTGCGCGGGAGGCGTCCAGTCCTCGTGGATGTCCTGGTTGAAAACGTACCTGTCAGTCATGATGCCTCCCTCGTCAGTGCCAGGCCGGCACTCTTGGCACACGCCCTGTGGTAGCCGGAGGGCGAGAGCGTGTAGCCCCCGCACTCCGGGCAGACTGTCGCGTACCCGCAGCGGGCGCGGGACTCCCACCATTGGCGGTTCCTGCGCTCGCGCAGCTGCTCATCGGTGAATCGCCTCTTGCCGCCCATCACCGGCACCTCCCGATGCTCTTCAGGTACAGGTTGTTGCGGCGCGAGCGGGCGAGGGCGCGACGACGGCGGCGTTGCCACCTCGGGTCGAGCGCCTTCATGAGCTTCCTCATGATCCTGTCGGCGTCTCTGAACCCGCGGGCGATGCACTCGCGCAGAGCCTCGGCGACGGTCTCGACTACATCGCTGAACGCCTTCAGAAACCGCTCCATCGCCACGCTGAACGTATGCGTGTCGACGCTACTCATGGAGCACCTCCAGCCCGTAGGCCTCGGCGACCTCGTGCTCGATCTTGCAGCCGCGGGCGCCCTCCCAGCCCTTCACGAAGTAGGCCGCGTGGCACGTGCTCATATTCTCGAGTGATTTCGCGAGGTAGCACAGCGGCACCTGCACCACGCCGCGCTCCTCCATGGCCTCGTCGCTGTACCACTCGTCGGTGAACAGCGTGTTCACGACCTCGTAGCCCATCTGGCGCAGCTTCGCCACCGCGAGGTCGCGCGTTGCGGCAATCTCCTCGTCGGTCTTGCCCGCCATGGGCTGGGAGATCATGGCCTTCTTCACGGTCGCGGTCTCCTCGGTCGTCTGGTTCTTCTTGGTGTCGTTCATCGGTATCCTCTCTTTCCGTAGCGCCCGTCGCGCTTCATGTTCTGGATGTGCTTCTGCATTTCCTGCGCCGCCTGGTCTCCCTCGGGCGGCAGCTCGCGCCCGCTCGCGCATTTGACGCAGTGGACGAGCCACTTTCGGCCCCGGCGCTCGAAGTGCCCGAAGCCCGGAGGCGTCCACCTGCCGCACTCGCGGCAGTAGCCGCCGTAGACGTTCCTAGTCATCTTCACTGCCTCCCGATCAGCTTCCACAGGTCGAGGAGCGTTCTCCTGCACCTGCGTATGTCGTTCTGTATCTGGGTCTTGCCCTGGCCGTCCTCGAGGCCGCCGTAGCCGAATCTCGGGTAGGTATGGAGGTTCGACTCCTTGGCCTCGCGGGCCTCGATGCTGTCGCACAGCTCGTTCACGAGCAGGCGCAGCAGCTGCGTTTTCCGCAGCACCTTGGGGTCGGCCATCGTCACGCCCCCTCGCAGGCGATGATGATGCCCGTGGTGATGGACTGCACCATGCAGGCCAGCTCCTCGGCGGCGGGCTCGTCCTCGCCGATCATGTCGAGCATGTCGCGGGCCGCGTGGGTCGCCTCGTGGGCGGCGAGTCCGTAGAGGTCGCAGCCCTTGAGCTTCTTGCTGACCCAGATGACGACGCCCTTGCCGCGCACCGCCGTGGTCACGCCGTCGAGGCCCTCGAGCTCGAATGGCTCCTCGCCCCAGCCCCGGACGGTCTCGCGGTACTCCCGCTTGCTCCTCGTCACCAGCAGGCTGTCGAACGGGATGATGAGCGGGTTAATCTCGGTTGCCAACGGTCTCGCTCCTTTCGTCGGTGAGTCCCTCGACGTCGGCGGAGCGCCTTTTCTGCTTGGTGCATTTGTGCACCTCGTAGTCGTAGAGCGTGCGGAGGTCCTCGCTCATGAACCCGATGAGCTCCTCCTCGCTGATGCCGTCCGGCAGCGTCTTCAGGCGCACCGCCTGGTGGCACCATTCGTCGAAGTCGAGCAGCTTCCCGGTGTACAGGTCCTGCACTCCCGTCACCTCGGCGTAGGAGAAGCGGGTCAGCATCTCCTGGCGCATGACCTCGTCGGCCACCACCTCGATGGGCGTCTTGGGCCGGTCGAGGGCCTCCTTGTAGCTTTCGGCCCGCTTCGTCATGGCATCGAGCTGCTCGGACAGCTCGTTGTTCTCTGCCGCGAGGCGCTCGTTTCGGCGCTTCTCGCGGTCCAGCTCGGCGAGCACGTACTGCTCGCAGTTGGTGACCTCCATCGTCATTTCCCCTCTCTGATGATTTCGTTTCCGTATCGGTCGGTTATGAGCCAGTAGCCGTACTCGTAGAGGCCGGGGTCGTGCGGCCTGTAGGCCTGCAGGAGCTGTCCCGTCCACCACGCCTCCTCGTACGCCTCGGAGCGCCATCGCCACTCGGCCCTCAGCCCCGCGCCGCCGTGGAACTTGTTGTGGCACCCGGTCGTGCCGCTGCCGCACAGGGCGAACAGCGGGCTTTTCAGGTTCCACGTGCCGTTCGGCGTCACCAGGCGGAACTCCTGCCCCCAGCTGCGCTGCGCCACGTGGTGGCAGTTGGTGGCACGCCTGCCGCACACGCAGCAGCGCGGCTGCGTCAGCTCGTAGGAGCGCCCTCCCGTGTAGCGGGCTCCGAGGTGGGGCTTGCCGTACAGCTCGGCACGCTCCTTCGGCCACCCCCGCAGCAGGCCAGCGTCGAGGATCATGAGAGCCTCCCGTCCGGGCCGTCGAACTCGACGACCCTCGCCCCGTGGCGCAACCGCGAGACGATGGCCTTCGCCGTGTCGGCGTCGCCCTGCTCGGCGAGCCTGCGCACGAGGTCACTCGGCCTGTACTGCGTGGTAACCAGCGTCGGCCTCATGGACGAGTAGCGCTGGTCGATGAGCTGGAACAGGCTGTCGAGCACGAAGCCCGTGGGCCTGCGCTTTCCCAGGTCGTCGATGAGCAGGTAGCTCGACTCCGCGTAGCGCTTCAGTGGGTCTCCGCCGTCGTGGAAGCTGCGCTGGATCTCGTCGAGAACCCGGTACATCGGCACCATGAGCGGCGACTTGCCGCAGTCGTGCAGGCGCGTCGCGACGGCGGCGGCGCAGGTGGTCTTGCGCGTCCCGACGTCACCCCACAGGTAGAGCCACTGCCCGCCCTCCATGGCGGACGCCAGCTCGTCGGCCATGGGATGGTCGAGGTCCAGGTACCGCTCGGGGACTCCCGCGCGGACGAGGCCGCGCCTGCGCTTCTCGGCGACGGCCTTCTCGGCCTCGTACCGCTCCCGCGCGGCGATCGCCTCGCGCTCCGCCACGGCCCCCTCGCACCCGCACTGCTCGTATCCGCAGAACAGGCGCCTGGTGCCCAGCTGCGTGTAGCGGGCGTTGAGCACCGCGCCGCAGTGCGGGCACTCAGTCGTACTTGGAAAAATCGTCTCCGGCATCGTTCACCTCCCGTTTTCCTTCCTTCGGCTTCGATGTGCGCACCCAGTTGCGCACCGAGGCCCTCCAGTCCTTCATCCGCGTCCTGCCGACCATCCAGCCCTTCTGGGCGTAGAAGTCGACGAAGCGCTCGGGGTCGAAGTCGGTTGAGTCGAGGTCGAGTTCCTTGGAGGCCGCGTAGCTTCTGGCGTACTCGTCCACCTCGGCGGGGGAGGGGGCGCGGAAACGCGCCTTCTTCCCTCTCTCCTCTTCCTTAATTCCTCTTCCTACTTCCTCTTCCTCTTCGCTTACGCGTTTGCTCGCATCGTCGCTTTCGCCGTTGCTTGTCGTTTTGCTTGCGCGTTTGCTTGGCGTTTTGCTTGTCGTTTTGCTTGCGCGTTTGCTTCCACCGTTGCTTGGCGTTTTGCTCCCGCCGTTGCCTCCCGCCACGATGCGCGAGCGCGAGGTCTCCATGACGGGCCGAATCGCTACCAGCACGGCCTCCTGGGCGTCCGTGCGAGGCTCCGGCTCCTCGCCGGTCCGCAGGTACCGGACGATCATGCCGATGAGCTCGTCGCCCTCCCTGCGGTTCCGAAGCCTCAACGGCCCGTCAATCAGCGAGTCCAGGACTTGCACGCCCGGCTCCCTAAAAGGGGATGTCTTCGTCGTACACGTCCACCTGCTCCTGGGCGGGCGCTGGCGGCTG